>NZ_JAKKRO010000041.1:0-45946 GCF_025654235.1 Shewanella sp. SM32
GGTGTGCCACCCTGGCGTTCTAGTTTTAACTGTCTCACCCATTTATCCATAGTGGACTTACCAACGTTCATCGCCTTTGCAGCTTCGATGATGCTATGGTTTTTATCGAGGACTAATTGGGCTGCTTCAAGTTTGAATTCAGCACTAAATGTTTTTCTGGTTGTCGATCTCATGTGTTCACCTAAAGTCATCTACGAGGTAATAATATCACCTCTATTTAGGTGGCCAAAATTAGTGTGCCACTACAACCTGCGAAAGCTAGCTCAGCATCCATGCCGAACTCACGCACTCTTTATTAAATCAAGAGCTCTATTCGCCCTGCGGCAACTCCGAGGGGAGGTGTATTCCTTGGAGTTTTGAGTCGTTAGATCGCGATTCATCAGCAAAAAATAAGTGCGAAAAATGAGAAAGCTAAAACGATATCAAGTGATTACCCATCAAACTGTATAAAAAACCGCTACCGCAAAAAAGCAAATTCCTATAGCATCATTCATACCCATTTACACGGATGTGGCAGCGGCCAAGTCCAACAAGCGATTTATGCCCTGCAAACAGCGCAGCGCATAAATACTAAGACGTTATGCAGGAAAAGGAGTTTTCAATGAAGCATAGAATAGTCAGTCTTTTCTTCTGTTTTGTATTTTCCTGCTGGACTGTCGCCGCTACAGCTGCGGGGCGTGATTATAAGTGTGTCGTTGAAAGGGTATCTTCTGCATCTGGTGATAACGGGAGTTCACACCAATTCTATGTAGATAACTACGTAGGAAGGGACTTCTCAGTGGATAGAGCTAGCGGTGTGATGGCCGGTGCACTTAAAAATTCATATGTAACAGAACCTCAAGTTATAGATTTCGGTTCATCTGAGAATGCCTATAAAGTGGTCGCAACTATGAGAGTAGATCAAGGTGCTGGAGCTGGATCGAGTGTTTATGCGCTCACTATCGAAGAGTTTGAATCAGGCCCTGAAAAGCCTTTTGTATTCTTAATGAATGCGACGGTATTTTTTGGAAAGTGCGAGCACTACTGAAATGCATAACAAACCGCTGAAATTCGTTACGGCCACAAAAAGCGTGGCCTTCACTAGGACTCGCTTCGTTCGCCTTCTAGCGAGGCGTTATCCATAGAAATTTTAATCCGAAACTGACGAGTTCGAGTTAAGGCTTTAACTCAAAAATGTCCAAAAGCGTGCTGGGTATCTCCTTCATACAGACAGGTTACACTAGTGCCAAAAAGGTGAGCCATGGTAATTTGCGAGACGACCGTCCGCCCCATGGACGTGGCGGTCGAGCATCCACGGATGGACTAGCTGCGTGTCGATGAGTGAATGCCATGGCAAGCCTATATGAGTGGATACCAGCCAACACTAATATCCCAATAACTGAATTTACCTACATGTCTTGAAGTGAGTTGCGTTTAGTATGATATTTCATGACTCAGTTGCAGCGTCAATAAAGTAAAAAAACAATGAAAATCAGCACAATAACTTTTCCTCGTAATAAAAAGCCCTGCTTATACAGTGATGTATAGCAGGGCTTTTTGATTGCGAGTCTGCATTCGCTGAGCGGAAGGACACGCTTTACTCAGGGTTTATGACCTAGATCGAATAGGTCATAAATCCTTTTATCTCATTCACCTATTTCTCTCACTCATTTCTTTACACTCATCTCTTTCACTAACATTGGCATCATGGGGATGCTAGTAGCCGATAGCTTCGCTACCCGAGTGGCGTGGATCAGACGCACCAAAAATTCCTTGTTCGGTCACCATGATTGATTGCGTACTGCCCATAGCGGATTGTACTTTCACTTTGTGTCCTTTGGCTTCGAGCAGGGAAATGGTATCGCGATTAAAGCTGGACTCGACTCGCAATTCATCGGGTTGCCATTGATGGTGAACCCGCGCCGCATTACTGGCTTCCGCGATATTCAATCCATGATCAATAACATTCATGATGATCTGCAGTGTGGTGGTGATAATGCGCGAACCACCTGGACTGCCAGTGACGAGGAAGGGTTTGCCATCCTTCATTACTATTGTTGGGCTCATTGAGCTGAGTGGGCGTTTATTGCCCTCGACCGCATTGGCATCACCGCCTACTAAACCGTAGCCGTTTGGCACGCCGGGTTTGGCAGAGAAATCATCCATCTCGTTATTGAGCAAAATCCCTGTTCCCTTAGCCACTAAACCTGAGCCGTAGCTGAAGTTTAAGGTGTAAGTGTTTGAAACCGCATTGCCCCATTTGTCTACTACCGAGAAGTGAGTGGTTTGGTCGCTCTCATAGGGGGCGAGCTTGCCGGGCTTGATTTCAGCGCTCGGTGTTGCTTTATTCACCGCAATTTGGCTGGCGATTTTTTGGGCGTAGTCTTTACTGGTTAAGGCTCTGACGGGTACCTTATAAAAGTCGGGATCGCCTAAGTATTCGCTGCGATCGCTATAGGCGTACTTCATGGTTTCTGCCATCAGATGAATCGTCTGCGCGGTATTGTGGCCAAGTTTGTCTATCGGGAATTGCTGCAATACGTTGAGCATTTCGATGATGTGCACGCCGCCCGATGATGGTGGTGGCATAGACACAACTTGGTAACCGCGGTATTCGCCGCGCACGGGTTCACGTTCCACAACCTTATAATTTTTAAGGTCGTCTAAGGTCATAATGCCGCCAGCGTCTTTCACCGCATTGATGAGCTTAGTGGCGGTTTCACCTTCGTAGAATCCTTTGGTGCCTTTTTCAGCGATAAGACTTAACGAATGGGCAAGTTCAGGTTGTTTAAGAATATCATCCACTTGATAGTCACTGCCGTCGGCTTTGTAGAAGATAGCGGCCGTGGTTGGCCATTGGGCCATGCGGCGTTTTAGGCCTGCAAGGGATTGGGCAAGATCTGGCGTTACGCTAATGCCTTCCTGCGCCATTTTAATCGCGGGTGCCGTAACTTGGGCTAGAGTCATAGTGCCATATTTTTCAAGGGCTAAGCTCATGCCCATCACAGTACCTGGCACACCCACGGCAAGACCGTGTTCGCGGCTTAGTTTTTCAACTGCATCGCCATTTTCGTCGAGGAAAATGTTTTTCTTGGCTTTAGAAGGGGCCATTTCACGGTAATCGATAGCGATGGTTTTGTTTTCTTTGGCAATATGCACCAACATAAAACCACCGCCGCCGATATTGCCTGCACGGGGTAAGGTGACTGCCAAACTGAAGGCGACAGCCACGGCGGCGTCAACCGCATTACCGCCTTGCTTTAGGATCTCAACGCCGGTGCGACTGGCGAGAGCTTCTTGGCTTGCGACCATGCCATGCTTAGCCCACACAGGTTGTGCGGTGGCCATCTGGCTGAAAATTGGTGATTCATCGGCAAGCAGACTGGGAGATGATAGTAAGGGAAGCGCCATCGCAATGGCGAGAATAAGAGGTCTAAAAGGTCTTGTTGGACGCATACTCAATCCTGAATTTATTTTAATTATGGCTATGCAATGTGCCGAGAATTAGGCTTAATTGCAACCTTGTATACTTGTTCACACCAGTAAAGGACGATAATTTACCCAATGAGACAGCTTATTTTGGCTTTTGCGAGCTCAATGTCGGATATTTCGGCCAGTGCGTGGAATGCCGCCATGGGTGAGGCGAATCCCTTTTGCCGCCATGAGTTTCTGTTGGCACTCGAGCAAAGCCGCTCCGCTTGCACTGCAACCGGTTGGACGCCTCGACATTTATGCGTGTTCGATGCGGGTGACACATTAAATGATGTCGCCAGCAAGGATAAAAGCTTGTCGCCTTTGGCTGAAGGAGGGTTTATCAGTGTGCAAACGGCTAAGCACTTCAATCAGTTCCCACTTATTGCCGTCATGCCCTTGTACCAAAAATCCCATTCCTACGGTGAGTATGTGTTCGATTGGGCGTGGGCCGAAGCCTATGAGCGCCATGGGCTCGATTACTATCCCAAATGGGTGAATGCGATCCCTTTTACCCCAGTGCAAGGTCAACGGATGGGCATTCATCCCGCAGTAGAGCGCGCCGAGCAACTGCGCGTGGCGGCATTACTGCTGATGACATTGAATCGCCGACTAATATCAGCGCAGGATAATCTCGTACTTAAGGAAGCTATTCTTAATGGGCCAGAGCAGGGCGACAGCCCGATTTCCTCATGGCACAGCCTGTTTGTTACCCCAACACAAACGCCGTTATTTGAAAGTTTGCCAAATTCGCTGTTAAAACGCTTAGGTACTCAGTTCCACTGGCATAATCGCAGTTATCGGGATTTTAATGATTTTCTGGCGGGCTTTAGTTCCCGTAAGCGTAAAAATATCTTGAAGGAGCGGGCGCAGTTACAGCCTTTTAATCTTAAGTTTCAGTTTGTCGAAGGGGAGCAGATCACCGCTTCGCAATGGCAGACTTTTATCCAATGTTATCAATTAACTTACCTTAAGCGCTCCGGTCATCGCGGCTATTTAACGCCAACCTTTTTTCAGCAGTTGGGGGCACAACTCGCTGCGCAAGTCCTACTCTTGGTGGTTGAAGATGCAAAGGGCGAGATGGTCGCTGGCGCCTTGTATCTCAAAGGTGAGAATACCCGAGGGCAGAAATGCTTATATGGTCGTTATTGGGGGACGACGGTTGAGCTCGACGGTTTACATTTTGAGGCCTGTTATTATCAAGGTATTCAATATTGTATTGAACATGAGTTTCAAGTGTTTGATGCGGGCGCGCAGGGGGAACATAAGGTGCTGCGTGGCTTTGAACCCGTAGCAATGTATTCCTACCATAACATCGCCCATTTGGGATTTAAGGCGGCGATTGCCGACTTTGTTGAGCAAGAAACACTGCAAATGCAGCAATATATGGCGCAGATGCAGGATGTGTTGCCCTACAAAAAAGAGCCTTCATAAAGACCGAGTTAACGGGACTTTATTGGGCTCATTTTAGGTAGAACGGGTTACATTTAAGCGGTTAGTTCAAATCGTTAGCTCATGGCTAACCAAACTCCTACGCCTATCATTAGGCTGCCCGAAATGCGGTTTAACCAGCGAATATTATCACCACGGCTCAAGAAGATGCGCAGGCTTTTGCCACCACTGGCGTAGGCGAGCATAGAGGTAAATTCGGTCACCATGATAATGCTCAGTAAGGCGAGGAGCTGCGGCGCGACGTCGCGCTCGGCATTGATAAAAGGGGGCAATAGCGACACCATAAATGCCCAACCTTTAGGATTGGCAATGGCGGTAATAAAGCCTTGAGAGATCAAGGTAACATTGCTGGCTCTGGGGTTAGTGTCATCATCGCTTAATATGGCCATCTTGCCGCGCGCGCGCCACATCTGTACACCGATAAAGCCTAAATAAATCCCGCCGATCCATTTAAAAATTTGAAATACTTCGGGATAGTTGAGCATGATACTGGCAACGCCCATCACGGCGGCTGTCGCCACTAACGCCACCCCAACCAGTTCACCCAACATCATCCACAGGGTGCGGCGCACACCTATACTCATGCCCAGTGTCATGGCGAGTGTCATGCACATGCCCGGCGTGATAGAAACAAAGAAAAAAGTCGGGATAAACACAGCGAGTAAGGCAAAATCAGGCATGGTTTGGTCATTCTTGGGTGAAGATGAGAAGGTCGATAGTGTAATGAAAACGGCGGATTTAGCCAATCTGCTTATTTTGAACTTGCTCTCTTTAAATGTAATCGGTTGTGTTGGCTGGCGATATTTCACGCAAAAAGCATATTGTAGTTATTATTAACAATATGCTCACTAACCCCATTGTGATTAATTCTGCAGTTGTTCGGTTAACAGCGATTAACTTCATAGTTAACAAGATAAGACATTGACTGTAGGTTCTACATCAGTATCGATCAAGTAGACACTATCGGCGCCCACCATATAATAACTGTATAGGTCTTGGTAAATATGTTCGCCTAATTCACCATAATAAGGACGGCGTGCATTTTTTACCGACTTCCATATTGGCCAAGGTAAAGAAAAATAATCGACATTGGATTGATTCGTGATATTAAAATCTGAATCAATAGGGAATGGCGTATTGCTTTTATCATCATGTTGAATATCACTTATGTTATCTAAGAAGGTTTGATAACTTGACTCATCAATTACTTGTATTCCTGATATCGTAGGGAAATATAATTCCATCGTGAATGCATCGTTATCAAGTTCCTGCCACAGTATGGTTAAAGATAAATGGTCTAATCTGCAACTCAGGTTCGGGTGTGGCTTTAGGTTTCTGTTCACGGGAAACCAAGGTTGATAAGCCGCTTTAATCATAGCGAATCCTCGTTATATTATTGTGTTAAGAACATATCTTAGTCGTTTGGTTGTTACTTTTTTGCATTATCTTTGCTGAAACTACCATAACCTAAAAATAACTGAGAAGCATGTTGAGATTATCCAATATTTTTTGAAACTCATATCAACCAAATGCGCCTTATCAATCATAATTTGATTGATATGCTAACCCACATTCTCAAATCAATGGTTAATGACTGTTCTAGGACAGTTCAAAAATGGGTTCAGCACATTATGAAATCGCCTTATTTCTCCTCTTTTAAAAAGACTCTCTTAGTGACTGTCGCTTTGGCCGCCAGTATTAATTACGTTATGGCTGACGACAGTGCCTCTGCGTTTAGTCTCGAAAGTAATTTAGCTGATAATTCAAGGTTTCCTCCTGAGTATTATTGGAATCAATTTGGTTGTTCGGGCGAAAATATTGCGCCGCGTTTAACTTGGCAAAATGTACCTGCCGGTACCAAGAGCTTTGCTGTCACTTTATATGATAAAGATGCGCCTACTGGCAGTGGTTTTTGGCACCGTGTTGTGTATGACATTCCGGCACAGGTGTCGACTCTCGCAGGTGGTGTGAATGGCGGAGCGCTACCCCGTGGTGCCATTGAAGCTAATACCGATTTAGGTAAACCTGGATTCTTTGGACCTTGTCCACCAGAGGGACGTGAACACAGTTATGTATGGACAGTGCATGCTTTGGATGTGGCGCAGTTGCCGATAGACAAGGGATCAACACCCGCTTTGGTGGGATTCTATCTTTGGCAGCATAGATTAGGCGAAGCAAGTTTAACGCTTTTAGCTGGCCCACGTTAGGAGGAATGAAGATGACCATATTATCTACGCGCATTACATACCCAATGTTATCAAAGGCTTTTACTCTACTGGCAACCAGTTTGTTGTGTTCTCACTCATGGGCGACACAGACTGAGCCGCTGGCAAAAATGGAAGTCTTTGCCGAACTTGATGGGGCTGTGGGCGGTATTACTTTCACATCAGATGATCGATTGATTTTCAGTTATCACCCTTTCTATCAACCTAACATTAAGGTGGCAGAGCTTTTAGCGGATGGTAGTACTAAGCCATTTCCTAATTCGGATTGGCAGCAATGCCATGATCCGCAGGGTAAAGCGAAAGAACCTGACACTTGCCTTAATTGGGTGTTGGGGCTGCGAACAGACGATCAAGACAGAGTTTGGCTATTAGACTCTGGCCAGCAGGCACCACGTATTGAGCCTAAATTAGTGGCGTGGGATACCAAGAAAAACCAATTAGATCGCATTATTCATTTGCCCGCGCCAGTCTCTCTTCCTGAGTCACAACATAATGACTTTGTTATCTCATCTCGACATCAAGCGATTGTGATTGCCGATGAGGGGATTGGCACGGGTCCCATTGGTGAAAAGGCTGCGCTGGTGGTTGTGGACTTAAATACAGGGAAAAGTCGGCGCCTATTACAGGGTGATAACAGTGTGATGCCAGACTTACAGCGGCCACTGATTATCGATAAAGACTCAAAAGATAGGAAGCAGATTGAAGTTTATGTGGGTGCCGATGGCATTGCTTTAGATAAAACCCAAACATGGCTCTACTTTGCCCCGATGAATAAAGACAAAGTTTACCGTGTGCGGATGACAGATCTCATCAATCCTTCGTTAACGCCTACGGCACTCTCTGCCAAAGTGGAGGCTTATGCCGATAAGCCCGACAACGGTGGCTTAAGTATTGATGAAGCGAATAATTTGTATTTAACGGAAGTGGGAGAGCGGGCCATTGGTGTGATCCCTGCAGATTCTCGCCAGTATCGCACTTATGTCCATGATGAACGTATGGTTTGGCCCGACGGTGTGAGTTATGGCAAGCAAGGTTACTTGTACTCTGGGGCTGCGCAATTACCGTTATCGGCACCATTAAACAATGGCAAAGCTGAAAACAGTCCACCTTATTATATTTTCCGTTTTAAGCCCTTAGCGGCGGGCGTTCGTGGTAATTAATCCGAACAATTAATCTCATCAATTAATTTTATAACCTTACGCCAAGTGCTTATCTGAACTGAATTTATTCACACGATTTTTGCGGATTAAAACGGTTTGGATTTGCACTGGGTTATACCGAGTCACTGAGTCACGACATCCAGAGGATGACAATATGAACATAATCGGATTGGATCACTTTACCATCAGAACGCCCAAACTGGTTGAAACGCTGTTGTTTTATCAAGTCATCCTTGGATTGAAATTAGGTTGGCGGCCACAGTTTGGTTTTCCTGGACATTGGCTCTATGCCTCAAATAAGCCCATTTTGCATTTGGTGGAAGCGGGCGATCAGGCGCTAGAGGCCTACTTAGGGGAAAGCAGAGATATTTATGGCTCGGGACGTGTTGACCATTTGTCGTTTCGTGGCACGGATTTACACCAGATGCAGCAGCATTTATGCCAGCAGAGGATGATTTTTCAGGAACGAATTGTGCCTGAGATTGGTGAGCATCAGTTGTTTCTTGAAGATCCGAATGGCATCAAAGTAGAGATGATATTCCCCTATGCAAAGGACAACGCCATCGTTGGAATTGTGATGGATAGGCTCACTATTTTAGACACCAAGGAGCCTGAACATGGCGGAGATTAATGTCTTCAGAAGGCAATTATTGCAAACGCTGGGATTGGGCAGTTTGGCATCATTGGCATTATTTCCTCGAGGTGCGATAGGTATGAATTCATTGAATAAGAGTACAAATATGGAGAGCTCTCAGGGTAAGCCTATGATTCGCATGGGAGTGACGGACTTAAGTTTTCATCGAGTCACCGCCGCTGTGGTGGCCCATGTGATAGGGATTATGGGCAAAGAGGTGCAACGAAGCTATGCATTGCACGAGGCTAATTTTGAGCAGCTAGGTGAAGGCAAAGTGGATATGCTGTGTTCAGCATGGCTGCCCCATAGCCACGGGATTTATCGACAAGGTGTCGAAGAGCGAGTTGCTACGCGGCAACTCGGGCTACATTATGAGCCCTATGCGCTCTGGGGCGTACCCGATTATGTGCCTGCTGAGCAAGTGTCGAGCATTGAGGATTTACTCAAGCCTGACGTGCAGCAACGTATGCGGCCCATCATTCAAGGGATTGGTGAGGGGGCGGGGATCACGCGATTTTCTAAAAATATCATGACGCAATATGGATTAACGGCGGCAGGTTATCAATTTAGAACAGGCACTCAGGCCGACTGTGTCGCCGCTTTTGAATCTGCTGTGGCGGTAAACGATTGGGTGGTCGTTCCTTTGTGGCATCCACAATTTTTACACCATCAATACGGTATTCGCGATCTTCAGGACCCTAAAGATTTACTCGGGGGGAAAGATAAAGCGGTATTGCTCGCCCGTGAACGCGAGTTGGCGGTTAATTTCTCGCCAGCACAAATTCAGGTGCTGGATAACATAGTATTATCGAATCAAATGGTTGCAGAACTCGATTATGCGGTTAATCGACAAGGAATGACGGAAGATGAGGCCGCTGCGAACTGGCTGACAGTCAATCCTCAGCATTTGACGACTTGGTTAGCCCCGCTGCTTAATCCTGCGAATGTCTCATCTCAGGAGGTGACATTATGATGAGCACACCTGAATCGCGGCTAGTGGCGGCAGGGCTTGAACTACCTGAGGTTGCTGCGGCTCTTGGAAATTATGAACCCTATTCAATTGTTGGCAGTCAGTTAATGACCTCGGGTCAGTTTCCCTATTTAGAGGGCGAGCTTCAGTATCAAGGACAATTGGGCGCAGATCATACTGTGAGCGAAGGCTACGCTGCCTGTCGTCTTGCGACCCTAAATGCTATTGCCCAATTGAAACAGGCTTGCGGTGAGCTTTCGCGGATAAAACAAATTTACCGCTTGGAAGGGGTGCTGAATGTGCATCAATCTTGCTTTGAACATCCTAAAGCACTCGATGGGGCTTCGGATTTATTGCTTGAAATCTTCGGTGAAGCAGGGCGTCACAGCCGGATGATTTGGACAAATCCGGTCATGCCGCTGAACAGTTTGTGTCTAGTGTATTTATTTGCAGAACTCTATTGTGATGACGAACAAAGGTAATGACCTTTGTCTCGATTGAGATTGAATGCTTGAATGTGACTCACATTGGCTGTTAGCTAAATGTTCTGTCAGCAAGATGGGTCGTTCATTCAAGAGCATATAAGGCAGTTCTTGAACTTTCATCAATCGATTGTTAGGGTTAGGTCATCATGGACGGAATGTTGACAATACGATGACTGAGAAACAAAAAATGTTGGCGGGCCAGCCCTATAAGGCTTGGGATGATGAGTTATTGGCTGAGCGGATGCGGGCGAAATCCATTTGTCATCAGTTTAATCTGGCCGAACCGACTTTGCTTGATGCCCGAATGGAGCATCTTCGTGGCCTGCTTGATATTCAACACTGCGCCCATATTGAGCCTAATTTCTTTTGCGATTACGGTTATAACATCCATATTGGCAAACAATTTTACGCCAATCATAATCTAACCATATTAGATGTTTGCTCAGTCTCGATTGGTGATAATGTGATGTTTGGTCCCCATGTGATGATTTCTACCGCAACGCATCCTATTAATCCCATTGCGCGGCAAACGACGGAATACGGCGCGCCAATTCAAATCGGCAATAATGTCTGGCTAGGCGGAAACGTCTCTGTGTTACCCGGTGTGACCATTGGTGATAATTGTGTCATTGGTGCTGGTAGTGTCGTGAATAAGAGCATTCCCGCGAACTGTGTGGCGGCAGGTAACCCTTGTAAGGTTATCAAACCTATCAATGTGGAATAATGCAGGAAGGTCGATGCCGAGTGATTGGCGTCAATGCTGATTTAAATGACGATTTAGATCGTCGTAGAAACAAAAACGGTACGCAGTGCGTACCGTTTTTTATTAGCAGGATGAATACTTACAGTACGCCGCGGCGCATTTGGTCCCGTTCAATTGATTCAAACAGGGCAGTAAAGTTGCCTTCACCAAAACCTAAGTTATTCTTACGTTGGATGATTTCGATGAAAATCGGTCCAAACAGGTTTTTAGTAAATATCTGCAATAAATAGCCTGTATCATCACCATCCACCAAAATTTGGTGATGTTTGATGCGCTCACGATTCTCAGTCACTTGAGGCAACTTGTCGAAAATGGTGTCGTAGTATTCAGGGATGATGTCTAGGCACTGGATTGAACTGCCTTCCATCGCATCCAGAGATTTAACGATATCGCGGCTTCTAAAGGCTAAATGTTGCACACCAGGGCCATTGTATTCCTTCAGATATTCATCAATTTGGTTTTTATCGCTGCCTTTACCTTCGTTAATCGGGATACAGAAGCTGCCATCTGGCGAACGCAGGGCGTAGGACACTAGCGCGGTTTGTACGCCGCTGATGTCAAAGTAGCGCACTTCAGTAAAACCAAAAATGTTTTTATAGAAGTTAGCCCAATGTTCCATTGTGCCTTTGTAGACGTTGTTGGTTAAGTGATCGACCTCGATAAAGCCTTTCTCTTGGGTGATGACTTGCTCGTCTAAATCTTCAAAATCAGCGGCATAGATATTGTTATCTGCGCCAAAGGTGTCGATGAAATAAATTAAGCTGTCACCAATGCCGTAAATCGCAGGATAAGGCAGATCTTTGTTGGCATCATCGGCGGGTTTTGCACCACGTTCAACGGCAACGCGATAGGCAAAGCCGGCATCTTCTACACGCCAGCCCATAGAGCAAATGGCTGGGCCGTGGGATTTAGCAAACTTAGCAGAGAAACCTTCGCGCTCAGTGTTGAGCAGAAAATTAATGTCATTCTGTTTGTAGTACAGGATGTCTTTGTTCTTGGCTTTTTTCAGCAGAGAAAAACCAAAGTCGATAAAGACTTTGTGCATAAAATCAGTATCAGGGCTGGCGAATTCAGTGAATTCGATACCTAATAAGCCCAGTGGATTTAGTTCGCTTGCCATGTTGTTTTCCTCGTTATTTTAGTGCAACACGCCGTCACTCAAATGACTCCCGCATGGGAGTGCTGGTGGCTTGGGGCTAGTCTTCTAGCCAAGAGCGGTTGTAGTCTTTGCTCATGCAATTTTGTACATGTTCGGTTAATTTCAGTGGGGCGAACGTGTCCACCATCACTGCATATTCATAGGTTTCTTTTTTGCCAATTGAGGCTTCAGTGCGGCCCGGTTGTGGTCCGTGGGCCACACCTTTTTGATGTAAGGTCATGTAACCCGCTTCAATGCCCGTGCGGCTCATAAAGTCGCCATCGACGTAATACAAGACTTCGTCGCTATCTATGTTGTTGTGGTAATAAGGCGCCGGAATCGATTTAGGGTGGAAATCGTAGGGGCGCGGTACGAAGTTACAAATCACAAAGTTATGGGCGGTAAAGACTAAGTGATCAGAAGGGGGTAGATGGATTTTGCCTACCTTTGGTGCGTATTCTGTGATGTTGAATGCCCAAGGATAAACGCAGCCATCCCAACCCACTAAATCAAAGGGATGCCATTCAAGAGTGGTGAGTTGGTATTTATCGCCAAACTTACACACTAAGGGGAAGGCGCCGCGCTCAACCACAGCCTCTTGCAATGTAGGTACGCGCAAATCGCGCTCGCAGTAAGGTGCTGATTCTAATAGCTGACCATACTCGTTACGGAAATGCTTAGGCACTTCCACCATAGAGAATGACTCGATGACGAAAAGTCGCACATTGCTGTAATCGTTGAATTTAAGCTGATAAGTGGTACCACGTGGGATCACGAGATAGTCCCACTTTTGGACCTTAATCGTGCCGTACTCGCTGTAGAGTGTGCCTTCGCCTTCGTGGACAAAAACCACTTCATCGGCATAGGCGTTACGGTAAAACTCGTCGGTATCTGCGGTGACTTTGGCGGTATACAGTGCTAAGTCATTGTTATAAAAAATCTTGTTACGGGCGCTGAAAAAATTACCTTCACGGTCGGCGTCGCGGGAATCGAGTTTATAGTTTTGGACCAGCGAGTCTTCCCAATTGGCACCATGGCCTAGGCTGTATGGCGCCACTTCCAATGCTTTGGTTGGCATGTTGTGGTGATATTTATTGGAATAAATATTGGAAAAACCATGGGTTGAGAACAACTCTTCACGGTAAAGCTCGCCGTTTTCCTTTTCAAATGCGATATGGCGCTTATGGGGAATCTGGCCTTGTTTCACATAAAATGGCATGGAGGATCCTTGGTTTTTACAGCGGCGTGAGATTAGCTCTACTTCGCTTGTCGTTATGGTTATGTGATCTTGTTATCAATTTAGTTGCTTGAATGAACAAAAAAAAGAATAATAAATCCGTTATCTCAATCTAAAAATTAGATGGTATTCTAATCTTTACGAATCGTAGTGTTTCCGTGACATGTTCATTAGAGCCAAGGAGTGACCATGCGCATCGATATTGATGCTTTTAATGTGCTGCAAGTGCTGGTGGAAGAGGGCAGTTTTGCCAAGGCGGCGGAGCGATTACACAAGGCGCAATCGGCGGTGAGTTATCAAGTTAAAAAGTTAGAAGAGCACTTAGGTGTGCAACTTTTTAGTCGTGAGCAATATCGTGCGGAACTGACGCAAGAGGGCCGAGTGATTTTGGCCGAGGGACAAAGATTACTGCAACACCTTGCAAACATTGAACATCTTGCCAGTCGTTTCAGTGAAGGCTGGGAGCCCAAGCTAGAGCTAGTGATAGACGGTGCCTTACCGATGGAGCCTATCATGACGGCCTTAAAGCGCATGGCTGAACATCAGATCCCCACTAAAATTCAGCTGAATATGGAGTTTTTAGGCGGTGTACAACACAGATTCGAGCGTGATAATGCTGACTTGATGTTAGTGAAAGATTATCGCACTGGCCCCTACTATCATCCGCAGCCTTTGCCTGCAATTACTAGCGTACTGGTGGCCAGTGCTTCGCATCCTTTGTCTTTTATTCGCGAAATTAGTTTGTCTGAGCTGCAGCAACATGTGGAATTAACTATCGAAGACTCTTCACCCAATAAAAGTTATCGCGATGAAATGCAATTTGGCGGTGATAAAGTGTTTTATCTTTCTGGCTTTATCATGAAAAAGAACGCTTTGTTAAAAGGTTTAGGTTTTGGCTGGTTGCCGGACTTTTTAGTGCAAGAAGAGTTAGCTAAGGGCGAATTAGTTGAAATCGACTTCGTCGGTGGCAGTCGTTTTACGTTTATTCCACAGCTCGTCTCGACCTTAGAGCGGCCGTTAGGCCGTGCGGGACAACTTTTTACCGAGTTGATATTAGAGGAGTTTGCTAAGGCTGAGCAGTTTAATGGTGTGGGTTTGGGTTGATAAGTCTTCACTTGTCATCTTTTGATACAACTTACCGCATAAAATAATCGCATTTTGACATTTTATGTCATAGATTAATGCCTAGGTCAGATGAAGGTTTGGATTGAGAGTTAAAATAAGGCCTAAATTCAGACTGAGCTTAGATCTAGATTAAGGTCGAGATGAAGAGTGAAATTGAGCTGCGATAGGTAAAGAGCCGTCCATCGGGGTCAATCTAAAGGATAGTAACAAGGAACTGACAGTTAAGGGGAACAGTATGTCTAGACGTTGTCATGAAGTGGATTATGAAATTATTGGCCACAGTATGCAGTTGGTTGAAGTGGAGCTCGATCCTAACGAAACCGTGGTCGCTGAAGCGGGCGCGATGAACTACCTAGAGCAAGATATTAGCTTTGAGGCCAAAATGGGCGATGGCTCTGAGCCTGAGTCTGGCTTTTTTGGCAAGTTGGTGGGCGCGGGTAAACGGGCATTGACGGGTGAGAGCATTTTTATGACTCACTTTACCAACCAAGGCAACCAAAAACGTAAAGTCGCCTTTGCCGCCCCTTATCCAGGCACTATCCTAGCGATCGACTTGGCCGAACATGGTGGTGAGCTGATCTGCCAGAAAGACAGTTTTTTGGCTGCGGCTTTAGGTACACGCGTGACGATGAAATTTAATCGCCGCTTAGGCACGGGATTTTTCGGTGGAGAAGGGTTTATTCTGCAAAGTCTACAGGGCGATGGTATGGCGTTTATCCATGCGGGGGGCACCTTAGTGAAAAAAGAACTAAAAGGTGAAACCTTAAGAGTTGACACAGGTTGTCTTGTTGCATTTACCTCAGGGATTGATTACGACATAGAGCGTGCAGGCTCATTAAAGTCTATGGTCTTTGGCGGTGAAGGTTTGTTTTTAGCCACACTCAAAGGCCACGGGACGGTTTGGCTACAAAGCTTGCCATTCTCACGTATGGCGGACCGGATTATCGCCCATGCCCCATCTGCGGGTGGCAGTGATCGCGGAGAAGGCTCTGTACTCGGAGGTCTTGGTCGCATGCTCGATGGGCGCTAAATGATAAGCTGACATGCTGTCTTCTCTTAAGGCATTCCAGACTATCCTCTGGGATGCCTTTTTAGTTGAAACCTGTCATTTCCTTCAACGTTTTAAGCGTCTTTAGTTGTTGCTAAGGCAGCGTTTGGTTGTTAAGGCTTTGCTGAATGCGTCTTTCAACTAGTTTAGATATGAGATACATCATCAAATAGCCCGTGCCTAAGGCTAAAATCACCGCGACGACATTCTCCGTATACAGGCGGTAAGCGTAGAAAGTACCGACCAGTACTGCGATACCAGCAAGGCGAATAAGTAGGCTTTGAGTAAAGTAGCCATGAGCTTTGATATAAGCTAGCTGGTAGCCATTGAGCATCATAAATATAAAAAACATGGAGAAATGCATTAATACTGGGGCCGCTTTAATGTATTGCTCGGGGAACAACCAAGCGACTAACGGCTTGCTCGCAAAGACCATAACGACAAAAAAAATACCGCTGATCCACAAAGAAACTTTAGTCAGCCATGACTTAATTTGTTGGACTTCGTCAAAGCGTTTTTCTCGTACGCACACTGCGACTTCGGGCAGTACAAACCGGTAGATGGGAAAGACAAAAAGCAGGGTGAGGTATGTGATCATCGGCCGCACCACCACTTGGAAATCACCCAGTTCATCTATGCTGAAATAGGCAATAGTCAGCAGTACGGTGATGTAAATCATCAAGATACTGGCCCCCGCTTCCATGGACGCCGTCAGGCTTTTCTTCATAAAACTGCGTAAACCCGTATCAAAATGCACCGCACTTAAGGGCGGAGTAGCAATATCTTTGCGCCGTTTTAAGTACATATATAAGGCAACGATGAGCGATGACAGTGTCATGCTGTAAAAGAGTGATGCAATGGCGGTTTGTTTTAAGCCATAGAAACATAATAAAAAGCTAGTCACTTGCGCGAGCGGCTCTAACCAAGTGACTCTATTGGAGATGGCATATAGCCGGTACATGGCAATTTGATTGGTAAAATAGACCTTGAGCCCCATACTCAGAATAATCCCAACCAATTGAAAATATTCTACATTGAGCTGAAGTTTGTGTTTGATATAGGGTAAAACTAAGCCCCATGTCAGTAGTACCATAGCGATCAAGCTGTAGCGGAATATATTAGTGATATCCACATCTTGCTTGGTCTGGGAGTAGGTCACCACCATAGAGGAGCGAAATCCCGTCATTAGGATTAGCGACAGTGAGATAATGTCGATCACTGTGTGATAGAGCGCTAGATCGGCTTTGGCAACCCATTGTGCTAGCCAGAGTTTAAATAGAAACCCCACAGAAATACTGGCGAGTGATGCCCAGAACCCCGCAATAATTGCCTGCTTAACCCGTTGAAGTGAGGTGTTTTCCATTATCAAAAATCCAGCGTTAGTCTACGGTCATTATCGGGATGCTATGAATTCAATTAAGATTTTGCCTTAGCCGCATGAGTATTTTTAGGTGACACTTATCTTGTTCTGTTCGATATCTTTTCACCCTGCATGAGTCTAGCATTTAGCCAATTTACGACCAATAGCCAGATAGTAAAGATATGATAAATATCAATATGTTGCTTTATTGTAAGTTAGAACGTTATTGAGTGAGGACTGGGATGATAAATTGTCTTACAGACAACGTTTTTTGATAGATGAAAGCAGTATTAAGAAGTACAACTACGCCCAGATAAGCGCTGGGCGTAGTTGTAAATGTGTCAGTTATAAATGCCATTTTGTCATGGGAAGTTAATCGGTAATGATATTGACGATATCGAGGATTTTACGGCTGTTATTATCGAGTTTGATTAGTGCACCTTCGACTTGAATGCTAATGATGCCATCTCTGTCTAAGGGCACTACGATGCGGCCGCGATCATAAATATCATGCTCAAGCACATCACCACGCTGGAGTTTTTTCTGCCAACCGGGTGGCAGTGGCTGACCTTGGTCAACTTTTTTCTGTAATCCCGGCGGTAGACTTTTATCCTTTTTGTGGTGCTCATGGTCATCTTTAGCAAAGGTTGAGATGGACATCGTTAAGCTGAGGACAAGTCCTGTGATTACCACTGAGGTCAATTTATTCATCTGTACTCCTAAGGGGCATTGAGTTGATGTTGTGTCCAATGCTGGATGTGGCCAACAATAGGCGATGCGAAATGAACTATAGCTGAACGTTCTAGCTCAAGATTGCTTTCTAGCGGGTTAACATGAGTACAGCTTGCCATTGTTCGGCGGTCACAGGTTGGATACTGAGTCTTGACCCCTTAGAGACTAAATACATGTCCGCCAGTTGGGGTAAACTTTTTATCAAACTTAAGGGAATAATCTCGTTAAATTTTTTGACAAAGCGGATATCTACTCGTAGCCATCTTGGTTTGGTTGGATCTGACTTAGGGTCAAAATACTTCGATTCGGGATCGAAGGCTGTGCTGTCGGGATACGCATTGGTCACGACTTCTGCTATGCCGACAATTCCGGGCACTTTGCAGCTTGAATGGTAAAAAAATACCTTGTCGCCAATCTGCATCTCATCGCGCATAAAGTTACGCGCCTGATAGTTACGGATCCCATGCCAAGCTTCGGTTTGGTTAGGGCAAGCCTTAAGATCATCTATGCTGAATTCGTCGGGTTCCGATTTCATAAGCCAGTAGTTCATCTTGTTTCCTTTACTCATAGTTGCCGTTAAGCGCTTCAATACCGCTGAGTTTATCTGAATTTTGTCGAATACCCCAGTTCGTCACCCATATCAAATATTGTGAGTTTGATTAAGTTTCCGTTCAGATAACGTGGCTTAGCCTGTTGACAGCAATCTTATTTGGTATGCCTTATGCAAATTCTCGTTTCTAAGGCAAAGCGTCAAATTCGATCTCGGTTTGTGACTGGTGTCGTACAAGTTGTGGCAGCAGAGGCAACCAAAACCTGTGAGGTGTGTTATGGGGACTTCAACAATGACATCCGATTGTGGTTTATACACTAAATATCTTAAGGATTTTACGGCGGGTGATGTGATCTTAAGTCATGAGCGAATGCTGGAATTTATTAATGACCTGACAACGCAAGGTTGGTTATTGGCTAATTTCACTTGGGACTATTGGTATAACAACAGTTACTTAGTCGATAAACCTGCCTATATTCGTGATGCGAGTATCGCACAATGTAAGTTGCTGTTGACGGCCATGACGCGACTCGAGGTTTTTAGCCCCGGCGTGTTAGAAAATATGCGTCGCCAAGGCGTGTTACTGGCCATTGTTGAGCGGTTACAAAGCTTAAATGTGCCTAAGTCGAGTACTCATTTTGAGTTTATCAGCCGCTAGCACTGGGCTTTAATGGATTGTTATCTAATCGTTTGTCTTACTCTTTAGTCTAATAAAGTGCTTTTTTACTTGTGACATGATCCGTGGATTGGTTAGTTTGGACCTCGCTAACCATAATAATAAATGCACGGAGGCCTTAATGTCAGTTCCTACAAGCCAAGTTATAAGCCCGCTCAATGTTAGCGAGTTTAGAGGCGAGTCATCACCGAAACTCGTTGAGAAGACCATAGGTCAATATCTTGATGAGATTGCGGCAACGTATCCCGACCAATTAGCTGTCGTCGTACACCATCAACATATCCGTTGGAATTACCGTCAGTATCTTGCCCAAATCGATGCGCTCGCCACAGGACTATTAAAGCTTGGCATTCAGCCCGGCGATAGGGTAGGGATTTGGTCGCCTAACAATATCGAGTGGTGTTTAACTCAATATGCGACCGCTAAAATTGGCGCCATCATGGTGTGTATTAATCCTGCGTATCGTCCTGAAGAGTTGCAATACGCGCTGAGTAACGTGGGTTGTCGTGCGGTAATTTGTGCTGATAAGTTTAAATCCAGCAATTATCTTGAGATGCTATATGAATTGGCGCCTGAGCTAACTTCTTGCCCAGCGGGTAAATTACAAGCTAAAGCCGTACCTGAGCTTGAATTTGTGATCCGTATGGGCGCAGAGAAATCAGTCGGTATGTTGAATTTTGATGACTTGATCGTTGATGTGACCGCCGCTGATAGGATAATGCTCGAGTGGATTACTAAGGAATTAAGCCCATACGATGCGATTAATATCCAGTTTACCTCTGGCACGACGGGCAGTCCGAAAGGTGCGACCTTATCACATCATAACATATTGAATAATGGCTATTTAGTCGCAGAGGCGATGAAGTTTACCTGTCACGATAAACTCTGTATTCCAGTGCCTTTATACCATTGTTTTGGCATGGTACTCGGCAGTTTAGTCTGCTTAGCTAAAGGCGCAACTGCTGTGTTCCCCGGAGAATCCTTTGATCCACTGACGACATTGCAAGTGATTGAGCAAGAGCGTTGCACCGCTTTGCATGGCGTACCGACCATGTTTATTGCCGAGTTGGAACACCCAGAATTTGCTCGTTTTGATTTGAGTTCCTTACGTACCGGCGTGATGGCGGGGGCAACTTGTCCTGAAGAAGTGATGCGACGTGTACAAAACCTGATGTATATGAAGGAAGTGCTGATTGGCTATGGTCAGACCGAATGCAGTCCGCTCAATCACATTACTGAAATCGACTCACCCGTAGAGAAACGCGTTCTCACCGTTGGCCGTGCTTTACCCCATACCGAAGTAAAAATTGTCGATGAATTTGGCGAAGTGCTGCCAATTAATCAACCCGGCGAAGTTTGTAGTCGCGGTTACTGCGTTATGCAGTGTTATTGGAATGATCCTGAGAAAACGGCGGCAACCATAGACAGTCAAGGCTGGCTACATTCGGGCGATATTGGCCAAATGGATGAGCAAGGTTATGTGCAAATAGTGGGGCGCATTAAAGATATGATTATTCGCGGCGGCGAAAATATTTATCCCCGTGAGATTGAAGAGAAACTTTACACCCATAAAGATGTGCAGGATGCGGCTGTCTTTGGCGTTCAAAGCGATAAATACGGCGAGGAAGTGTGTGCTTGGATCAAAGTCCGCTCAGGCTCCGCGATTACAGAGGCAGATATTCGTCATTTTCTCACCGAGAAGTTCGCCTACTTTAAAGTGCCGCGCTACATCAAGTTTGTGGATCAGTATCCAATGACAGTGACGGGAAAAATTCAGAAATTCAAAATGCGCGAGCTGATGTATCAAGAGTTATATGAAGATATTAATGCTTAACTCATTTGGCTTTGAGCTGATTAATACTATTGATATTTGACTTCCAAGCCGCGTAATGCGGCTTGAATTTTATTCTGTCTAGCTATTTCGGTTAGCAGATAAACGAACAAGCTAATTGGCTAATGAAAAAGTCGGCGAGTCATACCACCAAGTCAAGCTACACTTTGAGTTAGCTTTTGCTGCTAATGTCGTTATTCTAATTGTAACAAAACTTCACTTCCCCGCTGTGGCTTGATGGCTATACTAAAACTAGTCATAAAATCTAACCAGTCATAAAATCTCGGCAGATAAAAACGAAAGCACTAAGTTGTCGATGATGTAGTCGTAAATCCATGCAGGCAAAGGAGTACTAAATGGTTCGATGGCGTTCAATGCTCCTTGTGTATTGTCTTTCCTTTATGGGATTAAGCGTAGCTAAAGCGGATACCTTAATGCTCACTTCTTTACTTTGGCCGCCTTATTCAGGAGAGCAATTAACGGAGCAGGGTGCCAGTATTGCCGTGGTACGGGCGGCATTGAACGTTATGGGACATCAATTAGACGTGGATTTCTATCCGTGGAGCCGCGCTGTCAAACTTACGACTATGCCGAACTCTGACTACATAGGTTATTTTCCTGAATACTATGTAGAGACTGAAAAGTTTATCTTTTCAAAACCGATTGGCGAAAGTCCATTGGGGCTGGTGGAGCAAAAGTCCCATCCAGTAAGTTGGAATTATATTGAAGATCTTAATCGCTATACCTTAGGTGTGGTGAAAGATTATGTGAATACTCAGGCCTTAGATCGCATGATCTTTTCCGGTGTACAGCGGACTGAAGCTGTGACTTCGGATGAGCATAATGTTAAAAAAGTTGCCGCAGGTCGGATTGATGCCGCGGTGATTGATGTCAACGTTCTGCACTATTTACTCAAGCAAAAGCCCTTACAGCCGCTGGCGACAAAGTTGCAAATCAATCGGCAAATTCTGGCGAATAAGCAGCTCTATATCGCGTTTCGTAATACAGAAGAGGGACGGCGTTGGCGAGATATTGTTGACCAAGGTTTAGCGCAGGTTGACGTAGAAACTATCATTGGAGAGCTACTTTATCGTGAAGACTGATGTAGGGTTTTAGGATAGTTTATTCTTTGTTTTACTCGCTATTTTTCCGCTTATTTCCCCGTAAACTCACTTCTGATATGCAGTTTGTCATCATTTTGTCTTTGTTCACTATTAGTATCACTTTAACGGCATGAGTAGTTCTCTCATTTTATTGATTAAGGTGACATGAAGAAACTTCCTTTTGAGCTTCCATTTGAGTTAGATACGCTGCAGCAACTCATTGATACTCATCATCTTAAGTTGGATTATCAGATCCTTGCCGACATTCCATTCCGCCAAGAGCATTTCCCCCTTTACAGTGTTGAGTTAGGTGGTACAGATACGCCTTGTCCGACAGTGCTCTTTGTGGGTGGCGTGCATGGGGTTGAACGTATTGGATCTCAAGTTATTTTGGCATTGTTAAACAGTTTATTGCAGCGGCTTGTTTGGGATAAACATCTACAACAGATGTTAACGGGCCTGCGGTTAGCTTTTGTACCTGTAGTGAATCCTGTTGGGTTATTCATGGGAACGCGAGGCAATGGTAATCAAGTGGATTTGATGCGTAACGCTCCGATAGAATCCCGTGAAAAAGTGTCCTTTATGGTGGGAGGACAGCGTATATCGTCACGGCTGCCCTGGTATCGCGGTATTGGGGGAATGGAGCTGGAAACTGCGGGCTTAGTTGCCTATGTACAACAACTGTTGAGTCGCAGCACAAGTTTGATTTCGCTCGATGCCCACTCGGGATTTGGCTTGAGTGATCATATCTGGTTCCCCTACGCCCATACCCGTACCGCCTTCGAAAATGCCAATTATATTTTTCATCTAAAACAATTATTTGAACAGAGTTATCCCCATCACGGCCATTATCGGTTGGCGCCGCAGAGCCAGTTTTATCGCACTCATGGCGATATTTGGGATTACCTCTATCGCCTGCATCAAGTGGCAGATCCTTCTGCTCAGGTGCCATTTTTACCTTTGACATTAGAGATGGGATCTTGGGCATGGATAAAGAAGAATCCTAGACAAATATTTAATTTTGCTGGCTTTTTTAATCCACAAAAAACACATCGTCACCACAGGATTTTACGCAGGCATACAGTACTCATGCAATTTATGATGGAAGCGGCCTATGCCCAATCGTTAGAGCAGTTAACACCTGAACGTTTGACTGAGCTGACAGAGTGCGCACGGCATTATTGGTATCGGGAGTCTCAGTCATGACCACTTGGGTGTTATTAAGGGGATTAATGCGTGATCAGCGCCATTGGAATGGTTTCGATCAGCGTCTGCGACAAAAGGGATTGCGAGTGCTGACACCGGATCTTCCGGGCAATGGGACGCTATCCCACGAATTAAGTCCGCTTAAGATTGCCGATTATGCCCATGCCGTGTGGCAGCAATTGGATGAGCAGGTACAGGAAGGGGAGACTATTTATCTACTCGGCTTGTCTATGGGCGGTATGTTGGCATTGGAAATGGCATGCCAGCGACCTTGGCAGATAAGGCATGCCTTTGTATTAAACAGCAGTGCGGCGAATTTATCGTATTGGTATCAAAGATTTAATCCGCTGAATGCATTGAAGGCTTTTTTCATGCGGGCTCGGGGTAACGCTTTACATCCAATCGAGTCGACTATAGTGCGTTTAACCAGTTTTCGTCATCGGCGAGACCGAGATTTAATTGTCAAGTGGAGTGAGTTTCGCCGCGATACCACACCAAGTAGACGCAATGTATGGCGACAACTTTGGGCGGCTTTTCAATACCAATGTCCATTGACAGTGGAAGTACCGATAACTGTGCTCTGCGGTGACCGTGATGCGCTGGTGAGTATGGCATCGAGTAAGGCGTTAGCACGGCATTTTTACACCGATTTGATTGTACTCGCGTATTGTGGTCACGATGCCGCTATAGATGCACCCGCAAAACTGGTGCATTATCTGTTGGACATTGTGGGGGCGACTAAGCCGCAAGTGCAGTTTTCTGTGGATAGTGAGCCTGCCAATACTCAATATGATTGCAACGATTTATTGGAGGAAGAAATAGCCTTAAACGAAGCGATATTTGCTGTATGGGATGACAAAGCGCTATCCACTCTTGAAACCAAATAATCGAGAGTGAATAGCGCAGTTAACACATTGTCTTATTAAGCTTTAGCCACTACGGTTTGGCCTATCGGTGTGAGGCTGAGTAAAGCTAACTTAAGATGCTGTATCCCAAAGGGAATACCGATAATCGTCACAAAACAAGCTAAGGCGTGGACCAAATGCCCTATGGCTAACCAGATCCCAAACAGTAAGAACCAAATGATATTTCCTACCATGCCTAATGCACCTGTGCCCAAGTCTTCACGTCCAGTTAAGTGGCGACGGTTCATTTGTTCTTGGCCGAAGGGCCAAAAGGTCATTTCGCCGATAACAAAACAGGCGCGGCCGAAGGGAATACCAATGATACTGATAAAACACAGGATACCTGCGAGCCACCAAGCGAGTCCCATTACAAATCCGCCGAGTACAAACCAAGCTATGTTGAATATTAAGCGTAATACAGCCATTGAAAGCTCCTTATGTTTACCCTGTTAGCCTTTATCGTTAGCTTCGATAAATTGAATATATGTCAATGTCTAAGCGATAACTATGCCAACTATTTAAATTATGCATAATCAATGGGTTAATTATATGTATTCGAGATTCATGTGTCATTTTCACTAGTTTTTCGCCAAATTGATAATTTCTTAAGGGCGTAACAGGAAGGGCGGAGTTACACTAGCCTTCCCTTAACTGGTTTAAAAACCAGAGAATTTAATCGTTTGAGTAGCTTGATGTTTGCAAATTCCCCTGTTGATACATTTGCCTTTGCTGGCAGAGACATTTTCCTAAAACGTGATGATTTACTGCATCCGGCGTTTAGTGGCAATAAAGCTCGCAAATTCGGCTATTTTTTAGATCATGAGTTTGCAGGCATCAGCAAGGTGATAGGTCACGGCTCGCCATTAGCTAACTCACTGTATTCATTGTCAGAATTAGCAAAGATGAAAGGCTGGCAGTGTGATTTTTATGTAGATCATATTGCCAGTCAAGTGGTTAAACATCCCACGGGCAATTACGCTGCCGCTTTAGCGAATGGCGCTAATATTATCGATTTAAGTGTGTTAATAGCACAAAAGCAGGCGTGCACTCAGTCGCAATCTGAACCTCACGTTTTGTCAAATCTTAATGCTAGGCCTGACCCTACAGCGCAAGTGGGCGATATGCGACTGAGTTGCCAAGATTATATCGAGGCTCAAGTACTCGTGAATGAGCCGACGGCGCTTTTTATTCCTGAGGGGGGTCGTTGTGCTTACGCTGAATACGGGGTAAATAGATTGGCGCAAGAGATAGTACAGTTTGCGAAGGCGAATGGATTGGTTGATTTAACGGTGTTTTTACCTTCGGGGACGGGAACGACAGCGTTATTTTTAAATCAGTATTTTATCCGTCAGCAAACGGATATTCGCGTCGTGACTTGTGCCGTTGTCGGTGGCGATGATTATTTGCGCTTGCAATTTTCCTTACTTAATTCCAATACCAGTGAGCATCCACAGATTGTGAATGTCGGCAAAAAATATCATTTTGGTAAACTTTATCCGGAATTTTATGCCATGTGGCAGCGGGTCTGCGCCTCAGGCGTGCAGTTTGAATTACTCTACGATCCCTTAGGTTTTATTGTGCTTGAGGAATATTTACAAGGCGGAGGCTCTCGTCCTGTGATGTATATCCACCAAGGTGGCTTACTCGGGAACGAGACCATGTTGCCACGTTATCAGCGTAAATTTGGGCAAAGTGGCTTATTCTGTGCCTCTGATCATTGACTTAGTGACGCTAAGACATAATATGTTTGAAGCTGTGTAATGCTAAGTTAAGCTGATGATTTGTAACGATGGGGAATATCAATGACTGAAGCGGAATATCTCGCTAATTATGATCCTAAGGTTTTTAAGGCTCAGCTACTGACAGTGGATGCCGTATTGTTTACCTATCACGATCAGCAACTTAAAGTACTCTTAGTACAACGCTCAAATCATCCATTTTTAGGTTTATGGGGACTACCTGGAGGGTTTATCGATGAAAATTGCGATCAATCCCTTGAGCAAACTGTATTACGTAAACTGCATGAGAAAACCGCAGTAGTGCCACCTTATATTGAGCAGCTATGCACTGTGGGTAATCGTAGTCGCGATGTAAGAGGCTGGTCTGTGACTGTGTGTTATACCGCCTTGATGAGTTATCAAGCTTGCCAAATTCAGATTGATTCAGTGAGTGATGTTAAGTGGTGGCCATTAGCGGATGTGTTGCAGATGCCCTTGGCGTTTGATCATTTGCAGTTAATCGAGCAAGCGAGGGAACGCTTAACACAAAAAGCCTTATATTCTTTAGTGCCAGGATTTGCACTGTCTGAACCTTTTACCTTGCCAGAACTGCAGCATGTACATGAGGTTTTACTGGGCAAGCCTATCCAAGGTAAATCTTTTCGTCGGCGGGTTGAACAGGCTGATTTATTGATCGATACGGGATTAAAGCGCACCGAACGTGGTCGTCCTGCTAATTTATACCGCTTGAAACCCAATACCGCATCGTATCGCTTCTTAAGAAATTTAGAATGTTGATCACAGTGAATGTGGATTTAAGCAAGATATTCGCCTTGCTCAATATGAGTAACGGCGACTGCTTATGCCTTATTCATGGTGACTTTGAATCAGTAAAGGCTGTTTAATTACTGATTTTGCCTTAATGTCTCCGGTTCTTGTATTACTCGATACCCATATTGTAGCTTCTTCGTTGCCGCACATATAGTGTCTAAAAGACACTATATGTCATTTAAGCATAACATTTCAGGTTGCGGCGTCTGAAATAGTCTAAAAATCAACTTTACACAATAATGTCTTTAAGACACTATTGTTCATATAGACAACAAGGTGCCGTCAATTTCGGCAATCTTGCCACAGACAGGAGGTTACTATGTCTCAACGTATTCAAGCGTCTCAACGTATTCAAACGTCTCAAGATGCTTCTCACGCTCAATGTTCGCAAGCCGATTTTTATCGGCTACCCGCAGCTAGCAATGAGGCTCACTACCGTTTATTTCAATTTGGTGCGGGGGAAAATCATGTTCAACTACTGGTTCCTCCAACTAAACGAGTAACGATCTTTTTCAGTTATCGGGGCGATCATTCCATCATGCAGCTCTTGTTGTTAACTGATGCGTTGCGTCGTAGCGGTGCAGAGCAAATTGATCTGTTACTGCCTTATATGCCGGGTGCTCGCCAAGATAGGGTGTGTAATGCCGGTGAGGCCTTGTCGGTAAAAGTCTATGCTAGCCTGATTAATCAGCAGCAATATGCTTCGGTCACCGTTTTTGACCCGCACAGTGATGTCACTGCCGCATTGTTAGAACGGGTTCAGGTAATAGATAACCACAGTTTTGTCGCAGCGATCGCAGCCCAATTAACGGGGGAGCTAGTGTTAGTCTCGCCCGATGCGGGGGCGAATAAAAAAGTATTCGGCTTAGCTAAAGCGTTACAGGGAATGCCGGTGATCAGGGCCGATAAACATCGTGATGTGGTCAATGGCCATATTATCGCTACCGAGGTGTTCTGTGATGACTTATCGGGTAAAACCTGCTTAATCGTTGACGACATTTGCGCGGGTGGCAGAACTTTTATTGAACTTGCCATCAAATTAAAGCAAAAGGGGGCCCAAAGCGTCATTTTGATCGTGTCACATTATGAAGATAAGGCCAGCGAGTTGGCTCTGTGCGAGGCGGGCATAGACAGATTATTTTGTACCGATAGTTTAGGTGTCCCCAAACATATTTCGAGTGAGTTCTGTCATTGCCATGCTGTTTTGAGTTATATGAATCATTAAGGAAAATATTATGTACTTGAATCCCGTTACTGCTATTGATGGTTACAAAGTCGACCACCGTCGTCAATATCCCGATAATACTCAGGTGATTTTTAGTAACCTGACTGCCCGTAAATCCCGTCGTGGTTACACTGACCAAATGGTGTTTTTTGGCTTGCAATATTTTATCAAGCATTTCTTGATTGACAGTTGGAACCGTGATTTCTTTCAACAACCCAAAGATCAGGTCATTCGTCAATTCTCCCGCCGTATCAATAACTATCTCGGGCCGAATAATGTTGGCACTCAGCATATTGAGGAGTTGCATGATTTAGGTTATTTACCAATTAAAATTATGGCATTACCTGAAGGCTCAGTGTATCCATTAAAAGTGCCTTGCTTGATTTTGTACAATACTGATGAGCGGTTCTTTTGGTTGACCAATTATCTCGAAACCATCCTTTCCGCTAATGTGTGGGGTATGTGTACCAGTGCCACTACCGCACTGCAATACCGCAAAATATTTGAGACTTACGCGCTAGAAACCGATGGTGACATCGCTTTTGTTGATTGGCAGGGTCACGATTTTAGTTTCCGTGGCATGTATGGTGCAGAGGCCGCGATTATGAGCGGCGCCGCACATTTACTCAGTTTTACTGGGACTGATACCATACCCGCCATTGATTTTCTTGAGCAATATTACCTTGCCGATAGTGATAAAGAACTTGTCGGTGGCAGTGTGCCCGCAACGGAGCACAGTGTCATGTGCGCGGGTGGCATGGAGAATGAATTAGAGACGTTCCGCCGTTTGATTGAAGATATTTACCCAACGGGCATTGTCAGCATTGTTTCAGATTCTTGGGATTTTTGGCAGGTGATGACAGAATTCACCTTAGCGTTAAAAGACCGCATTCTTGCCCGCGATGGCAAAGTGGTGTTTAGGCCTGATACGGGTTGCCCTGTGAAAATCATTTGTGGCGATCCACAAGCACCAATCGGGAGTCCCGAATATAAAGGCGCTATTGAGTGTCTGTGGGATGTCTTTGGGGGCGGTACAACTGCCAAAGGGTATAAAGCGCTGAATAGCCATGTTGGACTGATTTATGGCGACTCAATTACCATTGAACGTGCTGAAGCCATTTGTGCCGGCTTAAAGGCCAAAGGTTTTGCGTCAACCAATATTGTGTTTGGGATAGGCAGTTTTACCTATCAACACGTGACCCGAGATACTGACGGTTATGCCGTGAAAGCGACCTTTGCGAAAGTTGATGGTAAAGACAGAGAAATATTTAAAGATCCTAAAACAGATGATGGCACTAAAAAATCCGCTAAGGGTTTAGTGGCGGTATTTAAAGATGAGCAGGGTCAATTTTATCTTAAAGATCAAGCCAGCTGGCAAGATGTCAACAATTGCGAGTTTGTCCCCGTATTTGCCGATGGTGAACTATTAACGGAATATTCTTTGGCAGATATTCGCGCAAGGTTGGCAGAGTCTAGAAGTTGAGCCTATCGATTTGTGATTTTTAACGGCTATCGACAATAGCGAAGATAAAACTGGCAATGTGATTTCTATTAGGGTCATATTGTCAGTTAGGTTTTGAATTTATTTTAAGTCGCGTAAGTAAAACGCCCCATAAATAGTCAAATGCAAATACAAGCGATTAAGACAGTAACTGGTTCCGTTTAAGAATTTTATAGGTACGACGGCCAATGTTTTCGAGGTTTTTTAAATCTTTTAGGCTAGGCGTTACCTCACTAAATTGCCAATAACTGATTTCGGCATCTAACATTTCCAGCATTTTCTTCGAACAACCTAAACATTGTCCCTGGCACAGTTGTGCTTCTTCTAAATTGAGTGGAATAGTCTCTTTGATCTGGTTTATCAAGGTTTGCATGGCAATTTGAGGATTGGGTTTTGGCATAGATGATGTGCTGAACAGTATTCATGTATATGAATATTAGCGGATGCTGCAATGGAAAGAGGTGATCTAACGCTGGATTTGACTCATTTGGTTCGGCAGGTATCTGTGTGAGAGAGATACAGCCTGAACCAAATGTGCTCGTCATAATGACGTAAAAAAGGATAGCGTGTTCGTGACATTCGGCTATCAGTCTACTTAAGTGCTCGGTACTGCGAAGATAATGGAAACCGATTAAATACACTTGAGTAAACGGGTACTGCGGTATTAATTTTTAACTTATCGTTTTACTTACTTTTTGACTTATTTGTTCGCGGACAATAACCATTTCATAAAGCTGATGGCTTCTGTACGTTTAGAAAAAGTCTGTCTGTTTTTACCTTGACGATCGGTAAAAGCAATTGAGGTTTTATTTACTGAGATTGAATCTACAGGGAAGTTCACTGTAATTTCATGTCCATTAATTTTGTATGACATATGCCACACTCCTTTTTGTTAATTCACCCATAGGTGAGATAGTTGTAACTATAAAATATCCTTAGCAATTGTGCGAAAGATTCGTTCTATTGAGTATCGAGGTTACCCCATCTTTGATTCATTAATCAAGAGATGCTTAATCGATAAATACTTCATGTTGTCGATTACGTCAATGGAATAACTCGATTCAACCAGTTGACCATAGCTTAATGACAATACTATGACAACAAGGAGAACGGTAAGTTCACAGACATAACCACATGATTTTAGTGATATCGAATGATTGAGCTTATGGGGTTTTGCTTGTAGTAGGCTTTCTTTATGAGGACCGAACTCTGATTGCTAAATATCAGGCTGGGTTAAAAAGGTAAACAACAAGGTATATCTCAAAACGACGTGCAGTATATCAATAAAAATGGCTTATGCAAGTTTAATTTTTATTCGATGTCATTATTTATTTGCTAATGTTGAATTAAAGTGTATTTTTTGTGGCTATTTACTTGATTTAAATAGGTATAGTTAGGTTTGTTTATGGGTTGGTTTTTATTTTTGTGGTAATTGACTAAGGTTAATATTGCCGTTTTATAGGTAAATGTTATAAAAAATCCCACTAAAATAGGTCATTTTAATGGGATTAATCGTAGTCAGTTATGTAATGGAATTATTAAACTGAATTTATAAATGAATCTATGCGTTTGCTCTTGTTTAAAAAGCTCAGTCAAAAGGTTTAATAAATCAGTTCACCTATGGGATTGAGTAGCTTACTCAGACCTTTGGTAAAATGCAGCGGTGCATCTAATACTGTGTAGCATAAGCAACCGTTAATGGTTTTCGGTGAGTGATGGTGTTGGCCGTCGAGCACGATAAAATCACCTGGCACATAGTCACCATTCAGATCGGAAAACTTTCCGGCTAGTAATAGTGTTAGTTCATAACCTTTATGGGTATGTTGGGGGATTTCACCTTGGGCATCTATATGCAATAGGCTAGCGCGGGTGTTCGTTTCGTCGACATCAAAACGCATGCGACTGACTTTGCCTAATATTTGCCATGGACGGGCCAAATGCTGACGAAACACCGAGGGCACAGTGTAATGCTGTTGCTTTATGTCGACATCGATAGGGGCGTTATTAGGCACATTTGTCGCTGCCGGTTGAGTCATGATTTGCGCCATCATAGCGTCAATGTCCAATGCCGATTCTTGATTGTCGCCAGAGTGTTGCACCTCAACATACTCTCTGTGCATCAACTCTTCGCCCGTATCATTTGCAGCATGACCGCTATCAGGATTTAATGCTAAATTTGCAGCTTGTTCTGTGAATAGGGCAAGCTGCTCTCGACAAGTCTCACATAGGTCGCAGTGTGCGGATATTGCTATCGCCATTGATAAAGGTAAGTTCCCATTGGCATGGCTGACGAGTAATTCTTGTTGGGGATGATGCTTAATCATTGTGTGTCTCCAAGAAGCTTTTCAACTTTTCTAGCCCTAATCTTAAACGGGACTTTATGGTCCCTATCGGTACCTTTAGGGCATCGGCTAGCTCTTGTTGAGTGAGTTCTTGCATGTAAATGCCTTGCACAACTTGTCTTTGTGCTATGGGAAGGGCATCAAGATGTTGGAGTAATTTAGCCGTCAACTTGTGATCAGTGAGTGTGTCTTGAGCCATGGTCGCATCACACAGCGGCCAAATATCATCACCGAAAGTATCTTCTCTATTGTGTTGTACCCGTCTAAGCATATCGAAACATTGATTACGCATAATGGTAAACACCCAAGTTGTTACTGACCCTTTTTCTGCATTATATAGATGAGCCTTAGTCCAAACGCTGGTCATGGTTTCTTGTACTAAATCCATCGCCAACCCTTGTTGATTCAGTCTTTGTAAACCAAAGGCTCGGATCTTGGGCATGAAATGCTGGAATAAGTGACCAAAGGCGGCTCTGTCTCGGTTGTCTGCTACTTGTAGCATAAACGTGATTAAAGCATCCGCTTGAGGCTCGCAGGTTTGGGAAGCTGGAATTTCGTTATCCATAGCCGAATTAGTCAGAGACGTGATTGGGACATGATACCGAGTTTGCCTGCTTTGTGATTGAATATTTTCCATTATTTTCGCTCTTATCCCAGTCGTGAGTGCTGAGTGTGATATCAGTAACGACAAAATTGAGAAGTGTGTTGTACTTCTGAGCCCAGTTTTGCTGTCAAACTTTCAATCAATACGAAGTGGCTTAAATAAAGGATCATTCACAGCATTATTTAATGACGGCCCGCAATAGATCTCGGGTCATAATATGATCTAAGGCATTAATGCAGGTGTACTTTTCGGATGCTTGTACGGGTAATATTTCTAGCCAGCGCTGGCAGACCCAAGCGATATCATCGAACTGTTCTGTTTGGTAGTGCTTGAGATGTTGCGGATATTCCTTAAGAATGTTTTGTAACATTTGACTCAAGTAACGTTCATCGGTCGCAATACGTACAGCAGGCCAATTGTCGATTAAACTGACGTCTCCGCGCTTTAAACCATCAGCTTCGACACTGATTTTATCAAGTTTAAAGCGTTTTGAACCTTGAATACTGATCCCTAATAGTCCGTCTGGTAAGGTTTCAAAATCAATAATATGCACTAAGGTGCCTATGGGCTGAATGGTTTTACCATCCTCTTCAAGCATACATAAGCCAAAGCCTTGGCCTGACTTTAATGATTCGGCGACCAAGCGCTTATATCTAGGTTCAAATACCCGCAGTTGCGTGTAACCTTCGGGCAATAAACAAATAGGTAATGGAAAAAGAGGTAATTTCATCGTGGCCTCTGGTGAACTTATGTTCCTATCATTACGTACCATAATGGCAGTTCGATCAGTAAAATTATTCAACAGTAGTTTACCCATAGTGAGAGGATGGCATGAAATTAAATCCATTTGAGAAAAAGATCGTTCAGCATCCATTACGTTTTTGGCTACAAAATCATCTCGAAGCGCCTTTACTAACGTCTATGATGCCAAAACCTATGGCTTTGTGCGAACGCGCATTAGAAATAGGTTGTGGGTTTGGTAACGGCATTCAGTTGATCCGCGAACATTTTGGCGCGGGACATATCACGGCCGTGGATATCGACCCTGACATGGTTGCCTCCGCACAATCCCGTTGGCAATCTCGGCCGCAAGGGTTAAAAGGGCTGAGTTTCTCGGTTGCTGATGCAACATGTTTACCCTTTGGCGATGGCGAGTTTGATATGGTGTTTGATTTTGCCGTATTCCACCATATTCCAGAGTGGCAAGCGGCCATTAAGGAAGTTGCAAGGGTGCTGAAACCGAACGGATACTTTGTGATAGAGGATTTATATCGTGCCGCAATTTGTAATCCATTGAGCCGGCGCTTATTTGAGCATCCACAGCAGAATCGCTTTAATCATAGTGATTTGTTAACGGTATTGCGCCAGCTGGGATTTAAGATTGTCCGCGATAGAAATGCCTTTAATCTTGCGGGTATGGTGCTCGCCCAGAAAATATTGCGTTAACACTAAGACCAAATATTAGCAATGTCGCGTATTATCTGAAAATATAAGCTTAGGGATGCAGATATCTGAGATGCGCTAAACGAAGTTTATGGCCGAACTTTGCGAGAGTGGTTGTAATTTTTAGATAAAATAGACTCTCGGCATGGTTCTTCATGGGAGTTTACCGCTATAATTTGAGCTAATCCGTCGCATGTGGGGAAAGGATTTTCCTCAAGAGTAGAGAAGCAGCATTATGGCAAACGTACTTGCAACCGTAGATCAGCGTACCAAACTCGTTGGTGAGAACCGACTTGAGTTGTTGCTCTTTAGCATTAATTCCACGCAGTTATTTGCCATTAACGTCTTTAAAGTCAAAGAAGTTGTCAAGCTTCCTCCCTTGAATGCGATGCCGGGTAGTCATCCGCATATTTCTGGTGTTGCTAATATTCGCGGAATTTCTATCCCCGTGATTGATTTACGTTCGGCCATAGGGTTTAAGCCCGTGCCGCCTAACGAAGATGCCAATATGATCATCACAGAATATAACCGCAGTGTGCAGGGTTTCTTAGTCGGTAAGGTTGAACACATTATCAACATGACTTGGAGCGATATTATGCCACCGCCAAAAACGGCTGGACGTAATAATTATCTAACGGCAATTACTCGCATAGAGCATCAAGGTCAGTCGCAGTTAGTGTCTATTATCGACGTAGAAAAAGTCTTGGCGGAGATCATTCACTACGATATCCGTTTATCTGAAGGTGTACTCGACGAAACCTTAGTCCATGAAATGCCTGGCAGAAAAATCCTGATTGTGGATGATTCATCGACCGCCAGACGTCAAGTGCGTGAAACGTTAGGCCAACTGGGTATCGAAATTATTGAGGCATCTGATGGCTTACAAGCGCTGACGTTATTGCAGAAATGGCGTGATGAAGGTAAACAAGTTGCCAAAGAATTATTGATGATGATTACCGATGCCGAAATGCCCGAAATGGACGGTTATAAGCTCACTTCTGAAGTGCGTAGCGATAAAGCTATGTCGGATTTATTCATCACCTTAAATACTTCGTTGAGTGGCAGTTTTAACCATGCCATGGTTGAAAAAGTGGGCTGTGATAAGTTTATTTCTAAGTTCCAACCGGATTTGCTGGTGGAAGTGGTGCAAGAAAGATTAAGACAAGTGATCAATCTCTGATCGCATTTTGAGATTCGAACTATCGGTGATTGACCTTGAGTCGATCATCGGTAGGTTTAGTGTTTTTAAAGAACGCTTTAATAACAGTTTTTAATATGGACTTTGAATCACATTCTTTCAACTGCTACTTTTTCAACTGCTTTTCTGCAAACTCACTACCTATAACTCGCTCGATTATAACGCTAATTCGGCTGCTACATCGTGTAATACTTGGCGCTTCATTTCTTTGGCGGCGGCGATATGGATACGGGCGAGCCTTAAGGCATAGTTGAATCTTGCTCGACCGACGAGGCTTACCAGTTCGGCAAAAAACTGTGGATCTAAAGTGAATTGCGTCGAATAGTATTGGATAGCGGCATTGACTGAATTAAAAGTCACGCCATCGAATTCAAAACCTGCGTTATAACCTTGGTCGTCAATTTCTTCGCCCTCTAATACCAGTGGCCAACCGGGCGCATTGATACGGTCGCGGGCAATTTGGTACATCATCCAAGCACTTTTTTTAAAACCTTCAAACACTTTGCAGGAGAATTCGGACTCAGCAAGCTCTTCTTCGGTCCAATTAATCCCAATGGCGAGGTGTTTCGCATAAATACGCATCAGTGCATCTTTGACGGCCATACGACAATCCCAAATGGAGCTAAGAGTATGTTGTTTGGCTAATCGCAAACATTCGCTGCAGGCAGGCACAGCTAACGAAGAATGTGGTGTATGTGTGTGTGCGATATATTCGAAGTGTTGATGACTCGGTTCGCCACAAAACCAGCAAGTATGGCGTTTGTCGAAGGGAATATCGATAAGCGGAATAGCAGACATCAAGGAATGAGCACCTCAGTCCTTGATATCATCAATGGCATACTGAAGCGATTAAACTTCTTCAACATCAACCAAATCTTTTGCTAAAACAATCGGATCAAGTTCAAGACAATCTTCATCGGTTTGCCAATCAACACCGATCAATACACCATCGTCGTTTAGATCTGAGACCCAATATTCTAGAAATTCTTCTAATGAAATAGAAACAGGTTGATAGTCGTGCCATTCGTCGCTGCAATGGGATTTTGCAGTAGCTTCATTTGACCATAATGGCATCACATCTGTGTCTTCAAATTCTGAAGAATCACAAACGACCCAGCCTTCGCCAGTTTCATCCATTAGACCCCAGAGCGTCTGATGTTGTTTTACATTTTTGATAAAGCCAGCCAAAGCCGCATTGATTTCAGTCATGATAGGTCTCTTTGATGTGTGCTGTTAACTTATCCATTATACGGTAACGTGCTGCGATACCAAGGGATTCTTTGTTAAGAATTTTTTTTGTGTTGGATAACTGAGCAATAAGCCTATGCCGCAAGGTATTTATGGCGATAAGGATTGTGTTACGTGTCACTATGGGTCAGGATTATTGGTAATGAGTCGCCTTGGTACAGGCTGTTTTACTGACTAAATGTGGCTCAGATAGGGGCTTTACGTAGCGGAGAAACATGTCTTCTATGCTTTTGGCCGTTAAAGGTGTTTTGGATTCTAACCTTTAACTCGTTATGCCAAGGCGAATATCTCTCTAGGGCAATTCCCTCTTGAAGATGGAATATTGTCGTGTTTAGCCACAACAGTGTGATTGTTGTGAGATCAAATATTGGAGTTGTTGATTTGATTAAAATTAAAGGGTTAACTTATCTGTTTGCGAGTATTGCCGCCTGTGTCAGTCTGAGTGCCTGTTCAAGTGCGCCAACGGCGAGTGCCAATGCCAATGCAACCAGCACTAACGCAAGTGGCATTGCAGCTGAAGTCAATCAAATGCCCGATATCAGTGCTAGCGTACAATCTAATGCAGAGGCGTTTCCAATGTGCTTGACTGGACTGCAAGCGCGAGCACGTGCAGAAGGCCTGTCAGAGGCGACGATAAACTCTACCATTGCGAACTTGAAATTTGTCCCTCGAGTGATTGAGCTGGACCAACAGCAACCCGAATTCAGCCAGACATTTGATAATTATTTCAGTAAGCGCGCGACCGAATGGCGCGTCAATGAAGGCCGCCGTTTACTGCAAAAGCACAGTGTCTTACTTAATCAATTAGCGCAAAAATACGGCGTTCCGCCGCAATATATCTTGTCTTTTTGGGGACTGGAAACGAACTACGGTTCCTATAAAGGCAAAATGTCGGTATTGAATTCGCTGGCGACTTTGGCCTGTGAGCCACGCCGTAGCAATTATTTCACCATAGAGCTGATGCAAGCCTTAAAACTGAAAGAAAAGTATCAGTTCGATGATGACACTATGGTGGGATCATGGGCAGGTGCTATGGGACATACGCAATTTATGCCTTCTGCGTATGCCAAATATGCGGTCGATGGTGATGGGGACGGTAAGGCCGATTTATGGAATAGCACCACAGATGCGCTCACGTCTGCCGCGAACTTTTTGCAGCACTTAGGTTGGCAGCGTAATCAGCGTTGGGGGCGTGAAGTCTTGTTGCCAAAGGATTTTAGTTACAGTCATTTAGGTGCGAAACAGCCCTTGCCGTTATCGGAATGGGCTGCGCTCAATGTAACGCAGTCGAATGGGCAACCTTTGCCTGCCGTCGATATTCAAGCTGCGCTGTATTTGCCTGCGGGACACACAGGCCCAGCCTTTTTAGGTTATGAGAATTTTAATGTGATCATGCGTTGGAATCGCTCCGAATTTTATGCCATTACGGTTGGACACTTGGCCGATCGTATTAATGGTGGACAACCCTTGACGGTCAGTCCGCCCGAGCAACCACGCCTAAGCCGCGAGCAAGTAAAGCAACTGCAAACAAAACTGAACGAGGCTGGATTTGATGTTGGTAAGCCAGATGGCGTGTTGGGACGTAACTCTATGGCAGGGTTGCAAGCCTTTCAACGTAGCAAACAGATGATTGCCGATGGCTTCCCAAGCCCAGAGGTGTTTACCGCTTTAGGATTATCACTTTAGTTACTGTAGCTACTGTAGCCAAAGAGCGCTCGCTGCGGGTTTTGAGTGCTTTGAGGCCGGATAAAAAAGTGGAGTGAAAAGCACAGTTTTGTTAAGCTCGGCCCACAATTGAAATCGAAGAAAATCAAAGGATATTCGATGAGCATTAAAGACGATATGGTTGTGCAGTTTAACTACACACTGCGCGACGAGAAAGGTGAAGTGATCGAGACGAACGAAGGTCGCGATCCTATTGCCTATTTACACGGTCATGACAACATGATGCCAGGTGTAGAAAACGCGATAAATGGTAAAGCCATAGGTGAAAAGTTCACTGTGACTTTGCCTGCTGCTGAAACCTACGGTGAGCGTGTAGCGGATGCTGACGCACACCAACGTGTGTCTGTTAAGCATTTACTGGGTGCGACTGTGTGGAAACCAGGTATGACAGCAGTGGTTAATACCGACCAAGGTCAGCGCCAAGTGACTATCGTTAAAATGGGTAAGTTTATGGCGACTGTGGATGTAAACCATCCATTAGCCGGCCGCGAACTGACATTTGATATTGAAGTCGTAGGTGCCCGTGATGCGAGTGATGAAGAAATCGCCCACGGTCATGCCCATGGTGCAGGTGGTCATCATCACTAATCTTTAGGCTTCGGGCTCGGCTTCGAACTTGGCTTTTATCTGACTCAATGTGAGTGGAGTATAAGTTCAGTATGAGTTGAATGAATCGAGGCTAAAGATTAAATAGCAAAAGCCCAAACCTAGGTTTGGGCTTTTTGTTTTTATGGTGCTAATGGCTTAATGATTGTCGCAACCGCTAATGGCTCTTTATCTCGCTAATGGCTATGTTCATGCTCGAGTGGTTTGTCGGCAAACATCATATCTAAGCTTGCTTGGGTTTGGGGATGATAACCAGATCGAGCGTTGAGATAGACACTCTTGGCCCAGTCGTATTTATCAGAGCTTGCTAGCTTTTGATATAAAGGCACGATTAAGCGCATGCGGCCAATATGGGTTAAGTGTTGTTTTAATGCGGGTAGTACTGCGTAATAGCCGTTGTCTAGGGCGAGTGAATACCATGCGAAAGCGATTTCACTGTTGCCAGTGCCCGTAAAATGGAACGCCTTATCTAGCTCGGCAAGTTTGGTTTGATCTAGATTGATCCTTGGCATTTCATTGATGAATCTTAACCACTGGTGGACTGTCCAAGTGCTGGTTTTCAACTCGCTTGCACTGAGTTTACCCTCGAGCCAAGTTTGTCTTTGAGCATCGATATCATCGAAGGCGTGGGAATTGGGCGGCACAAGAAATGACGGTAAACCTTGACCTTCAATCCAAGTATCCACTTCACCTTCACTGACAAGATGGGGATATTTGTTTAATAGATTCAAAGATAAATATTCACGGAATTGCGCCGTAGTAATACTCTGAAATGCAAAATGATTGAAGTAGCTTTTCACAAAAGTGTCGAAGCGTTCACGGCCAAATTTTTGCTCTAAAAATATTAAGAACAACTGGCCTTTTATATAAGGGACACCGCTGAAGGCTTCGTCGGGTGAGCGTTTACCGAGATCGAGATGTAGCACTGAATCGGCAGGAGTAAGTTCTGCAAGCTCTGCAAGCAATTCAGAGTAGCCGATGGTTTGCTCCATCAGTGCTCGGTCTCGGCCATAGAGGTCTTCCATAATGCGATTCTCAACATAGGTCGTAAAACCTTCATTAAGCCAGAGATCGCGCCAAGTGGCATTCGTCACTAAATTACCCGACCACGAGTGCGCAAGTTCGTGGGCGATGAGGCTCACTAAGCTTTTATCACCCGCGATCACTGTGGGTGTAATAAAAGACAAACGCGGGTTTTCCATGCCGCCAAAGGGGAAACTTGGTGGCAAGATAAGTAAGTCATAACGTCCCCAAGGGTAATCGCCATAACGTTTAGCCGCGATTTTGATCATTTCTGGCGTGTCGGCAAATTCTTTGCTCGCTTTGTCGAGGATCTCTGGCTCAGCCCAAATGCCCGAGATGTTATCTAAGGGAGCAAACTTTAAATGTCCTGCCGCAATAGCAATCAAATATGCTGGAATAGCCTGCGGCATAGTGAATTGGGTCTGAGTGCTCGACAGGGTTTTGCGATCGGCACTCATGACCACAGTGATGGCTTTATCGGCAGTAATTATTGCGCTATAGGTTTGGCGAACGGCTGGCGTATCTTGCAGTGGGATCCAACTGCGGGCGTGAATCGCCTGACTCTGACTGAACATAAAAGGCAACTGTTTACCTTGGGTTTGCTCAGGGGTTAACCATTGAATACCAGACGGATTATTCGACGTGTGGTAATTGATTTTAACTTTTTGGGTATCTTCATCGGCAAGTTTGATGGTCAGCGCCGCGCCTTTTACAACGTCCGCTTTGGCTAAGGTGAAGGGCACGCTTTGCCATTTCCCAGCTGTATTTAAAGCACTTACGCTGTTAATCGTCAGATCTCGAGTATCTAAGATGAGTTCTTTCCCCACCTTATGCCAAGCTAAATCGAGGGTGGCTTCACCGGATAAGCGGTTTTGCTTAAAATCGACGGTAAGGGCTAGTTCCAAATGACTCACGCTGACTTCAGTGTAATTGGCGTAGGTCAGTGCATCTTGGTTCTGCTGCGTATCAGCTTGTACAACAGTGGCAGTAGGCTCAGTGGTTAAGGTATTTGGAGTGCTATTGGCATAAGCGCAGGGAAGTAGTTGCAGGGCAAAGACTAGGGTGCTGCAAAGGACGGTTCGGCGAAGTGAAAGCATTATTTATAGTAGCCTAATGATGAAGTATGTTAGTTCGAGTTTGGGGTGATAAGACCATCAATTCAGCTTGGTTTTCTGTTAACCCACTCTATATAGCACAAAAGATATAGCGCAAAAGTTTACCTGATAATTCACTGGATTTGTTATCTCACTGTTAGCTCAAATGTAATCAAACTTTAATGGCTTGGATGCTGGTCAGGAAATGCCATCGGTAAAAGAGCACAAGTTTGCTATGATGACGGCGTTTTCACATAGGGCGGTTATCATAATGGTGTTAGATTTTTCGCAGGGTAAGTTAATCGTTACTGAGTTTGAGGTTCAAGTGCGCCTCAACGTTGCCAGTATCGTACTGCAAGCGAGTGCTGAGGATATCGGCTTGAGACGTCAGCCTCCTATGCTGATCGCCGATGGTGGCGGTGTACGTTGGAGCTTAGTATTGGACTCAAATGCTCAGTTACGTGCGATTCAAGATGTGCTGGGCATGGATGCTGAATAACCTGTGCCCGAGTGGTGATGAGTGTTTAACGTATAGATTTATCATCATTTTTTAGTTGATGAGTGTTTAATATCGAATTGGGAATTTTTAGTATGTCAGTTTCTCTTGAGCGTATTGTTGTCGAACCTAAGACTCCTGCTACGGCTGTGGTTATTTGGTTACATGGATTAGGGGATTCGGGGGCCGGATTTGCTCCCGTAGTGCCTGCATTAGGCTTACCTGCAGATCATGCTATTCGATTTATTTTTCCCCATGCACCAGAGCAAGCCGTGACCATTAATGGTGGCTACATTATGCGCGCTTGGTACAATATTAAAAGCATGGATTTGCATGACAGAGCCGATATGCAAGGCGTGCTTGAGTCGGAGAAAATGGTTGCCGCATTAATTAATGAACAAATCGCGGCGGGTATTGCGAGCCAACGTATCGTATTAGCAGGATTCAGTCAGGGTGGAGTCATGAGTTTATTCTCTGGACTGCGTTTCCCTGAGCCACTTGCAGGGATTATGGCGTTGTCTTGCTATTTACCGACGGGTGATGTGTTACCCGCTGAATTAAGCGCGGCGAATCGCAATACACCCATATTACAGCAACACGGTCTACAGGATGATGTTGTACCATTTTCCGCTGGAATGTTAGCAAAAGAAGCCTTAACTGCGGGCGGCTATCATGTTACGTGGCAAACTTATCCAATGCCTCATTCTGTCATTCCTGAACAATTGAAAGCGATTTCTAAATGGTTATTACAGCGATTTGAAATGTAGATAAGTCTAATTGCTGATAAAAACAGCATGCGGTAAGTTGAAATTTACCCATGCTTGTTTTTTTAAAGGAACAATCGCGATGTTTTTTCATATTTCCTAAGTTATTTATAACAAACGATTAAAATCCATTTATTCCATTTTTATTTTGTATTCTCTAAATATATAAAAATCAGTCATTCAGCTTATTTTTTATATGAAACAAATCCTTCTTAAAATGCCCGCCAAATTTCATATAAATGTCAAGTTTTTAATAAAAATGACACAATTTATCTTTATTATTTGCTATTATCCGTGACGCTGAACTTGATGGAGTTCACGACAATCTTTCTATGATAAAATAATTAAAATCAAGGGGTTGATGTAATGAGACATATGCTTATTAAAGGATTAGTTGCAACTGCTGTTCTCGCTGCACTTGCGGGTTGTAATAATAGTGATGACGATAAAGTTCCAACAACGTGTGCTGAAGCGGGAAGTGCTTGTAAAACGTTTACCGTTTTACATACCAATGACAACCATGGCCGTTTCTGGGAAAACAGTGATGGTGAATACGGTTTAGCCGCTCAGAAAACTCTGGTTGATCAAATTCGTGCAGAAGTGAGTAAGAATGGCAGTCAAACCTTATTATTATCTGGTGGTGATATTAATACGGGTGTACCAGAATCTGATCTTCAAGATGCCATACCAGACTTTACGGGCATGAATAAAATTGGTTACGACGCCATGGCTGTTGGTAACCATGAGTTTGACAATCCGTTATCAGTACTTGATATGCAGCGTCGCCTTGCTGAATTCCCTATGTTAGCGGCGAACATTTACCGTAAAAATGCCGATGGTACTCTTGGTGAGCGTTACTTTGATGCCTATAAAGTATTTGACGTTAATGGTCTTAAAGTTGCTGTTATTGGTTTAACGACAGAAGACACTGCTAAGATTGGTAACCCAGAATACATTAGCGATCTAACATTCACCGATCCCAAGGTGGAAGTTGCTAAAGTGATTAAAGAAATTAAAGATGCCAAAGCGGCAGATATCATTTTCGCTACCACGCACATGGGTCATTACGCGGATGGTAAAAATGGTAGTAATGCCCCTGGCGATGTAGCTATGGCTCGCGCATTGAAAGAAGGGGATTTACAAGTTGTTATCGGTGGTCATTCACAGAATCCAGTGTGTATGGAACCGGGAACTGACAACAAAGCCTATGCAGCCTTTAAGCCTGGTGATGCATGTGCACCTGATAAACAAAATGGCACTTGGATCATGCAAGCCCATGAATGGGGTAAATATGTTGGCCGTGCAGATTTTGAATACTTTAACGGTGAACTCCATCTAGCGAGCTACAAGCTTGTCCCTGTGAATATGCGCAAACTGGATGATGCTGGTAAGAAAACTGCTGACTTAGCAGGCACTAAAATTGAACCGGATTCAGAGTTAAAAGAGCTGCTTTCTTACTATCAAGAGAAAGGTCAAGCTAAGTTAGACGAAGTCATTGCGACAACGGATGCCCTGTTAGATGGTGAGCGTGCAAACGTGCGTAATAAGCAAACTAACTTAGGCCGTATGTTAGCGATGGCACAAAGTGCTAAAGTGACTGCTGATTTTGGTGTAATGAACTCAGGCGGTGTACGTGCATCTATCCAACCAGGCAACATTAGTTACCGTGACGTGCTGACTGTTCAGCCATTTGGTAATATGGTTACCCTTAACGAAATGACAGGTACTGAAGTTGCGGCTTATTTAGGCGCAGTCGGCAGTCTTCAAGTTGGTTCTGGTGGTTATGCACAAATCACTGGTGTTAAAATGACCATTGACTGTGTGGCTAAAACAGCCAACATCAGCGACATCGGTGGCAAGGATTTTAGCCCAACAGCCACTTATAAGTTCACTGTACCTAGCTTTAATGCTGCGGGTGGTGACGGTTATCCTAAACTAACCAGCCCAATTCAAACGGGTTTTGTTGATGCTGATTTACTCTATTCTTTCTTGAAAGAGAAACAAGTGATTAAAGCTGCTGACTACAATCCTGTAGGCGATATTGTTTATGAAAACTCAAAAAGTGTTGAAGGTTGCCAACTTTAAGTAATCAATCATTACTCAGTGTTTCAATATTAATGCCACTCAAATGAGTGGCATTTTTTATGGTTAATTAATATTGAACTAAGTGTAAATTAATATTCAGCGTTTTATTTTCGATACACTTTGATTCATTTGTGGCGTGAGTTTCTCGGTATTCTTTTAGTTAACAATTAAGATTTGTTGTATCAAATTAAATATTTAATATATTCAACAGGCCTGTATTGTTTAACCCCATGATGTATATCCGGATATCTTATATTCAAGTTAATTTACTTTGTGTTAATTTGTTTTAATTTGAGATTAATTGTTTTTAATGGTTGACTTAGATGTTGCGCATTAACATTATCCCTACAGCGAAATAGAGTTCGCTTGCCAAATATAAAAATAACAAACATAGGGTTTTATTTACCTCAAGGAGAGATTAATGCGCTATTTAAGTTTAACGGCCAAAGCCGTTCGTACTAGTTTAATTACAGTGGCGACAAGCAGTGTGGTTTTTTCTGGAATAGGCTTTTCTGCGGCGGTAAATGCAGCAGAAGAAAATGCGAAAGTTGAACGCATTGAAGTGACGGGTTCTCGTATTAAACAAGTTGATATGGAAACTGTTTCACCCGTGACTGTCATTAATGCTGCGGATATTGCCATGACGGGTGAAAAAACCGTTGCTGACGTATTGAATAACTCCGCGATAAACAGCTTTGGTTCTTGGCGTGGTATTTCTGGCTATGGATCAGGAGCAAGCTCAACCAGTGATGTCAATTTACGCGGTTTAGGATCGTCTGCGACATTAGTGTTATTAGATGGACGCCGTATGCCTGGCACGAGTTCAAGCTCTGGCTCTGTGGCCGATACATCTTCTATCCCTATGGCTATCGTGGAGCGTATTGAAATCCTGCGTGATGGCGCCTCGGCAGTATATGGTTCCGATGCGGTTGCGGGTGTGATAAACATTATCACTAAGAAAGAGTTTGAAGGGTTTCAGCTTGATTACAGTACTGAGCAACCAAGCGTAGAAGGAGGCGATGCCAACCGTTTATCACTTGCAACGGGCTTTAATACTGATAAAGGCAATATCACGCTAACCTATGAATATTATGATACTAAAGCTGTAATGGATCGTGATATTTGGCGAATGGACGATTCAAGTTATAACGCATATAGTGGATATAGCTCAGTACCAAACGGTAAATATGGACCTGGCAACGGTAGCTGGTATAGTAATTCAGATATATGTGAAAAAACGGAAAATACCATAGACTCAGGTGATGGTCGTTGTTTATATAATCATGGTAATGTCACTAAGTTATTTGGCGATCAAACTCGTAATTCGCTGTTATCTAATTTCTCCTATGAGATTTCTGAGAATATAAAATTCCGAGGTCGTGCTTCTGCTTCATTAGCAGAAACTGAAACCCGTTATGCGGGTACGCCAGTATCAACGAATACCCCTGTGATGAGTGCCGATAATAAGTTTAATCCAGTTGGCGAAGAATTAGTGATTTCTATACGAGGCGCGCAACTTGGCGAGCGAGATACATTAACTGAAACCAACAACTTTGATATTCTAGGTGGCTTTGTTGGTACAATAGATTCAGGGAATGGTATCGACTGGGAATTAAATGCCCAGCACGCAACATCGACGACAAATAGTTTTAATTATAATTTACTGAACGACGATATTATTCAGCAAGAAATTGATTCAGAGCAATATGATATTTTCAATACCTCTGGCATGAGTTATGAGCAGTGCTGAAGAATCCCCTGATGATTTACAAATAAATCATCAAATTAGGGTGGAAGCGCATCTTGTTGCATGATCAAATGGTTTCGCCAAAAACTACACTTGGACAACAAGATGCGCGAAGCCAATATCCTACAACATTCTTTACACCAATACTGCCCAGAACTTCACCTAAAACGATTAAACAGCTTGATGCTGGCCTCTAAGGCACTGATTGAATGTAAGACACTGACCTTGACTGAGTTAGGTCGAAAT
>NZ_JAKKRO010000042.1:0-43010 GCF_025654235.1 Shewanella sp. SM32
TTGCCCTTGGCATCGTTTAACTTCCCTATAGACACTAGAGCGATGACAATCAATGCATTTAGCTATGTGTGCTATCGAAAAGCCCTGTTCTAACAGTACGGAAATCTGGTATCGTCTTGCTTCGGTCAATTGTTGATAATTCATGGTGATACTCTTTTACTTTGGCGAGATAAAGCGTACCACTTTTCAGCAGTTGGCTTCTTCTACACCTCGATTAGAGTGTCGCAGTTATTATCTGAATTCTGGTGTATTTAAGCTTCAAGGCTGGGGTGATTTTAAACCAAGAGAATTTAAAATCCCTGAGACTTGCTATATCGTTAGATTTCGCTTATATGGCATATTGTGCTCTTAAGCACTTTGGCTTTTTCGAGGTAGAAAACTTAACAAGAAAAGAGATAAAGGTAGAAGCTTTCGATGAAGATTATTTCAACTTAATACTAAAGCAAGTGATCTCCGAGATAAAAGAATTTACTGATAAAGATGATACTCACATTATTAAAGAACGTTTACTTTTTAGTTTTTCATACTTTAATGTTGATATACCAGATGAATTGAAATCTTTATAATAAGTACCCGTTAACGGGTACGCTTTTCTCCCGCCTAAAATCCCCGTATACCTATAAACCGCAAGCCCGCAAACGCTGTGAAGCGTGGGCACTTTAACCCGCCGTGAGGCGCTCAATTCTGCCGTGAGGCAATGCATCCCAAGGGGAATAACATGCTTAAAAAATACCTGCGACAAAGATGGGGCAGGCATAACTCTTTTGGATCTAACAACAGACACCGAGACTACAGAAGTTCACCCTCCCCTGCGAAGTTGCCGCGGGGCGTTGAAGACTCTTTATTGAAAGAATGGCGTGTGACGCAGACAGGACGTCTGCGTAGCTTTCGGGGTACAGGATGTACCATCGGAAGCGTTAGCGATTTTCGAATAAGCACGAAGCTACTAACCAATGCATGTAACTTCGCTAGGGACGCCGGGGGATTTCCAAAAGGGGAACAGGCGCTTTTCCCCTTTTGGTCGGGTGTGGGGTGAAGCCCCACGACTTTGATTTTGCTTTTAAAAGCAATCAAGAATTATGGGATATGCCCAACTCTATAGATTAACAAATAAAGCGAAGGTGACAGGAGTGCCCCCTTCCCTACGAAATTACCGCTGGGTGATAAGATATAGCTAGAGCTACACTTCCACATCCCTGACCTCGTCAGCAAAACTAAGGTAACGCTCACATCTCGCCAGTAACTGCGCTTTGTAATGAGCCACAAATGATGTTTCACTCTCATCGAGGGCCGGGAGCATTGAAACCACCTCAGCTATTGCCTGCGGTATTCTTCGCGCTATTGTCGTTAAGTTACTGATTAATAAATTTCTTGGTAAACCTAAGCCATCAATAAATGCGGCCAATTGATACGCGTAAATGCTGTTTGGATCAAATTCGTCATCGATTGCCATCGCAAGCTGTTGTTCAAAATCCTCATACATAGCCACGCTGACCAAATCGTACCAAGGAGTTGGCTCCATTCCGCTTGGCGTCATAAAAAATGAGTAGTTTTTACCGTGTGCATCAGCATTACCGGTCAGTAAATTGAATAGCGCCCATTGCAACATATCCTGTTTAGCGGCCACTGGATTACGGCATTTTGCTGCGAGACTAAAGAGCCTGTTAAAACTTACCCCTTCACGGATATCTTTAACATCACGCCCTGAACCAAAATTACGTTCATATTTTTTGCTAACACTAAAACCAAGTGCTTGGCAGCTATCGACAATATGCCTTCTTAATACCCTTTGCTCATTTGGCATATAACGTCTGTCAAAGCGTTCGACACAGAGTACTTTGTAATCTCCAAAATGAACGATATCAACATTAGCAACATTCATTCCAATCGCCTTAGCTAGGCGCATCGTCATAAATTCATTGAGCACTAAATGGCGATATTTTTCGAATTTAACAATATGGGTTGATGAAAGCGCGCCTTCGGCAAATGCAAATTCTTCACCGTTATAAAACAGGTTTAATTTAGGTTGTACACCCGCTACCGACAGTCGAGGTTTGCCGTCCCAAATTTCCATCGGCCACATTGTGGGATCTTCAATTCGCTGAATAACTTCTTCAGCCTTAATTGGCCGTAATTGTGTTTCAGGCAGCAAAGTCCCTTTAGGAACAAATGCAACAGCACCTGCGGTATCGAGGCCAATTGCACGGATCAAGGCAAAGGTATTTCCCTTGGAGACGCCAAGCGATTCAATTAGATAATCTAATCCTTTGTTTTCCGGTAATAAGTTAACCAAAAACATCGATATCTGACTGCTACTTCCTGTGCCATCTAAGGGAATTGTTGGGGATAGTGGGAATCCACTTTGTTGCCAGTCTTTGGTGTAATGTACGGCAAAGGTGTCGGTCGTCGTATCAAAGGATAATTCCCCGATAATTAAATCACCGAGGTGCATCTCTAACGTGAGCTTTTTGGAAGTACTCATAGGTTAATACCAGCCGTTAGTTTCGGTGTCGCTGGTTTGAACCGAAACGATATCAATCCCCAGACCATCAAGAATTTTGAATACGGTTGAGATATAAACATCCTCACCTTTTTCAACTCGGATCAGCGTTTTTTTGGTTACGCCGCACAGCATGGCTGCCACGTCTTGAGTAAGAGCAGCACTTTTCCTTCGCTCTTTAATTAACAAGCCGAGGGATTGTTGATTTAGCGGTGATACCATCATCATCTCCAAAAGTGTAACTTCATACACCTTAGCCCTAAAACTAGCCCCATTCAATATAAAAGTGTACAGAACTACACTTTTGGATTGTTGAAAATGACAAGTCAACCAAAAGTGTACAATGTTACACCTTTATAGCCATTTCAGTGCTTAAATCCCAAAAAGTGTAGGTAAGTACACCTCATACTCCCAAGTCACCAGACCAAAAACAAAACCCCGACTCAGTTACCCGAGTCGGGGTTTTCATTTTTCTCTTACAACAATTTAGGTTTAAGCGATTAAGCTAAAGACCGTAGACGTTTTTGCGCAGGATAAAACGTTCAGTACAAGGCGCTGTGAGCGTAGCATACGTTGTGTGTATGTGAGCGAGCAGCAACGCCGTAATCAACGTTTTAGACCAGCAAAAATTACATCATGCCGCCCATTCCGCCCATCCCACCCATACCGCCCATATCTTGGCCAGCATTTTGTGGGATCTCAGCAACCATAGCTTCTGTAGTGATCATCAGACCTGCGATTGACGCAGCGAATTGCAATGCACAACGGGTCACTTTAGTTGGGTCAAGGATACCCATTTCTAACATATCACCGTAAGTATCATTACCGGCGTTGTAACCGAAGTTACCGCTGCCGTTCTTCACTGTGTTAGCAACAACTGACGCTTCTTCACCCGCGTTAGTGGCGATTTGACGTAGTGGCGCTTCCATTGCACGCAGTGCGATAACCACACCGTGTTTTTGATCTTCGTTTAATACTTCTACTTCAGCGATCTTAGAAGCTACGCGAACCAGAGCCACACCGCCGCCAGGAACCACGCCTTCTTCTACCGCAGCGCGAGTTGCATGCAGAGCATCTTCAACACGGGCTTTTTTCTCTTTCATTTCAACTTCAGTCGCTGCGCCAACTTTAATCACTGCTACGCCGCCAGCTAGTTTAGCCATACGTTCTTGCAGTTTTTCTTTGTCGTAGTCAGAAGTTGACTCTTCAACTTGTTGTTTGATTTGGCTTACACGAGCAGCAATTTGTGTTTGCTCGCCGTTACCATCGATGATGGTGGTGTTGTCTTTAGTGATCACAACACGCTTAGCTGTACCTAAATCTTCCAGCGTTGCTTTTTCAAGCTCTAGGCCGATTTCTTCTGCAATTACAGTACCGCCAGTCAGGATTGCTACGTCTTGCAGCATTGCCTTGCGACGATCGCCAAAGCCAGGTGCTTTAACGGCAGCCACTTTCACGATACCGCGCATGTTGTTCACAACTAAAGTTGCTAATGCTTCGCCTTCAACGTCTTCAGCAACGATAAGCAATGGCTTACCGGTTTTTGCCAGACCTTCAAGGATTGGTAACAGTTCACGAATGTTAGAGATTTTCTTGTCTACTAACAGTACGAATGGGTGATCTAACTCAACGCTGCCGGTTTCTGGCTTGTTGATGAAGTATGGAGATAGGTAGCCACGGTCAAACTGCATACCTTCTACTACGTCCAATTCGTTTTCTAACGCTTGGCCTTCTTCAACTGTGATCACGCCTTCTTTACCGACTTTTTCCATCGCAGTTGCGATGATTTCGCCGATAGATTCGTCAGAGTTTGCAGAGATAGTCGCAACTTGGGCAATCGCTTTTGAATCTGCACAAGGTTGTGATAAGGCTTTTAATTCAGCAACTGCAGCGATAACGGCTTTGTCGATACCGCGCTTCAGATCCATTGGGTTCATACCGGCTGCAACGGCTTTTAAGCCTTCAACGACAATGGCTTGAGCCAGTACAGTTGCAGTAGTAGTACCATCACCGGCGGCGTCGTTGGCTTTAGAAGCAACTTCTTTCACCATTTGCGCGCCCATATTTTCGAATTTGTCTTCTAACTCGATTTCTTTGGCAACAGAAACACCGTCTTTAGTGATCAGTGGTGAGCCGAAGCTCTTGTCTAATACCACGTTACGGCCTTTAGGGCCTAAGGTCACTTTTACTGCGTTTGCGAGAATGTTTACGCCAGCCAGCATTCTTACGCGAGCGTCATTACCAAATACAACTTCTTTAGCTGCCATCTTGATTATCCTTTAAATTTTTAATGATTAATTGGAATGTCGAATTGATGCTGAGGATTAACCCACTACTGCCATCAGGTCAGCTTCCGACAGGATCAAGACTTCTTGACCGTCGATTTTTTCTTTCTTAACGCCGTAACCTTCGTTGAAGATCACCACGTCACCCACTTTGACATCCAGTGGCTTAACTGTGCCATTTTCTAAAATACGGCCATTGCCCACAGCAAGGATTTCACCGCGAGTTGATTTTTCAGCGGCGCTACCGGTCAGTACTATGCCACCCGCTGATGTTGATTCAACTTCTAGACGCTTAACGATTACGCGGTCATGTAATGGACGAATATTCATCTATGAACTCTCCTAATGATTTGATGCCCTACAATCGAGCCTATTTGTGATTAAAAAAACAGACACCTTAGTCTGCTCTTTTGCTGTCTGAGATATGGGGCTGACAGTGTCGAGATCCAAGGGCATTTACAAAAAAAACTTCAATTTTTTGATGTCGGTTTTTTCAAGTCCGCACAATCCTGCTAGAATCTCGCCTCCGCTCGCTAACAAGGCACTATTTTTCCATGAAAGACAGACACGGGCTGCTCACCGCGCCAATTGGTCGTGTACTGCTCAACATGAGCCTCCCCAACTTAATTGGCATTATGACCATTCTAGGTTTCAGCCTCGCTGACACTTTTTTTATCAGCCAATTGGGCACTGAAGCCTTAGCCGCCATCAGTTTTACCTTTCCGGTGACCTTAGTGATCTCTAGCATCGCCATTGGTATTGGCGCTGGAGTCTCGACCAATTTAGGTCGACTTATCGGTTCGGGTAATGCCCATAAGGCCAAAGTGTTCTTGCATGATGCCTTATTGCTCACCTTTGTCTTGATCGCCAGTTTAGCCGCACTGGGTAGCATTTTTATTACGCCACTGTTTCGCTTACTCGGGGCAAACGATGACAGCTTGCCGCTGATCCACGACTATATGATTTACTGGTATGTCAGCGCACCGCTGCTGGTATTGTTGATGGTAGGCAATCAAGGTTTACGTTCCACTGGCGACACCCGCTCGCCGGCGATGATCATGGCGCTGGCGGCAATCATCAATCTTATCCTCGATCCGTTACTGATTTTTGGTATTGGGCCATTTCCACGTTTAGAAATCCAAGGCGCCGCAATTGCAACCCTGTTCGCTTGGTTGATTGCCTTATCTTTGTCGGGATATTTGTTGATTGTCAGGCGCAAAATGCTCGAATGGACCGCCTTTGACATAGACAGAATGCGCGCGAACTGGAGCAAATTAGCCCATATCGCACAACCCGCCGCCTTGATGAATTTAATCAATCCACTAGCCAATGCCATTATTATGGCCATGTTGGCGCATATCGATCACAGCGCCGTGGCAGCCTTTGGTGCCGGTACTCGGTTAGAGTCAGTGCTATTAATCGTGGTGATGGCACTGTCGTCGAGTTTAATGCCCTTTATTGCGCAAAACTTAGGGGCAGGACAGCCACACAGAGCGAAAGAAGCCCTGCTGTTATCGATAAAATTTATCTTTATTTTCCAAACCTTACTCTATATCCCACTGATCTTTTTAGCCGAGCCTATCGCGCATTTATTCAGTACCGATCCGCAGGTTATCGAATGGCTGAGTTTTTATATCTTAGTGCTGCCCTGCGCCTACGGACCTTTGGGTATAGTGATTATTGTCGCGACCTCGCTCAATGCCTACCACAGGCCTATGAGTTCATTAGTCATCAATCTGTGCCGCTTAGTGCTGCTCATGCTGCCGCTAGCAGCCTTGGGATCGTATATAGGTGACGTTAAAGGCCTGCTGCTCGCGCTACCTGTGACTAATATTTTGATGGGAATTGCCTGTTACTGGCTGGCGCAGCGGATCTGTGAGCCCACAAAGATCACGACCGCAAACGCCATTAGCGAGGGGTAAACTAGCTTGATTTTTTAACGGGAAAGCGCAACACATCGTCTGAAAACGCTCCCGTAGAGGCTTTGCAGGATCGACGTGGGCCTTGCTCGCTCATGTTGATCGGCACGCCATTTGGCACTAACTCTTGCATGATATAGTCGATAAAGCGTCGACAGGCTAAACTCACGTAACGTCTTGATGGATAAGCTAAAAAACACTCACCTTGGTGGGGCTGGATTTCAGGTAACAAAGTCACTAACTCACCGCTTTGTACATATTCATCCACGACTTCAGCAGGCGCATACACTATGCCGCGTCCTTGCAATCCAAACTCAACCGCCACTTCAATACTGTTGGAGCAGAAATTACCTCTGACTCTCACCTCTTGTTCTGAACCGATAAATAACTCATTAAAGATTTTGCCATTGGATAAACGAAACATAGACACATTATGTGCTTCAATCTCTTTCGGTGTTTTAGGTGTACCGTATGCAGCTAAATATTGCGGACTGGCGTAAAAACGTAAGTCAGTGGTAAAAATCGGCCGCACTACTAAATCTAAGGTATCCAACGCAGGCTCGACTACAAAGGCCACATCGAGATTATGTTTCACCATATCAACGGATTCTGAACTGCTGATGACTTCTAAGGTGAGTTTAGGGTGCATATCCATAAAGCGGAAAATGGCTTGCATCAAGATTTTCATGCTGTGGATGGGGAACATTTGAATACGCAAATGCCCGCTGATCTCAGCATCGTCATTGGTCATTTCGAATAGGGTTTCGTCGAGCTGAGCCAAAATATTCTGCGAGCGCTGGTAAAAATGGCTGCCCGCAGAAGTGAGCGTCATAGAGCGGCTCTGACGGTGGAACAATTTAATGTTCAGCTCATCTTCCAAGGCTTGCAAACGCCGACTCACAGTCGATTTAGGTAAGTTAAGTAAATCCGCCGCTTCAATCAAACTACCGGTTTCAGCAATTCGGTGGAATAACGCTAAGTCCTCTGTCTTCATTTTGACCTTAAGTTCAATCTCATTATGTGGGACTGATAATCCCAAAGTATCCCGTTTATTGCAACTAATTTAGCTGGTATCTTCGCGCCCAGAAATGCTGACAATTTGTTAACTAGGAAATATCCACCATGAAATCATATCGACTCTTGCCGCTGACAATGCTGCTTCCAGCCCTGATCAGTGGTTGTTCGCCTGCGGAAAGTTCAGTGCAAGTGGCAACAATTCGTCCGGTTAAACTGTTTGAAGTACTCAATGTAGAAGACGGAGATTTCAGAACATTTCCAGCCCGCGTTGCCGCCAATAGTCGCGCAGAATTATCGTTCCGCATTTCAGGACAATTAACAGAATTGGCATTAGTTGAAGGGCAAAGAGTCACTCAAGGTAGCTTACTCGCAAAACTTGATGACAGGGACGCCCACAATAATTTAATGACCCGCGAGGCGGAGCATGAACTGTTAGCCGCTGACTTTAAACGTAAAGTTGAGCTACTCAATCGCAAGCTGATTTCACAATCTGAGTTTGATAGCACTCAAGCGCAACTCAAATCGGCCACCGCCGCCTTAGCCGCTGCACGCGATCAACTGAGTTACACCCGTTTAACGGCACCTTTTAGCGGTACAGTCGCCAAACGTTTAGTGGATAACCACCAAATAGTGCAAGCAAACCAAGGGGTATTAACATTACAAAACAATAATTTGCTCGATATTAGCATTCAAGTTCCCGAGTCGATGGCGGCGGGTTTGAAGCAATATACCGATCAAGCTCACTTTGCAGCTAAGGTGCGTTTTAGTGCCTTCCCTGAGCAAAGTTTCGATGCCAAATTTAAAGAATACTCGACTCAAGTCACGCCGGGTACTCAAGCCTATGAAGTGGTGTTTTCGTTACCTCAACCTCAAGATATTCAGTTACTTCCAGGAATGAGTGCCGAGTTGACCTTAGCCTTAGTCAAAGATCCTAGTGCCCTCGCGTCAACGGTAGTGCCAGTGACCGCTATCGATAAGCGCGACCAAGATGGCCAAGTGCAAGTGTGGATTTATCAAGCGCAATCGGGTGAAGTAAAACCGACGATGGTGACGCTAGGACGCGTGAGTAATCAAGGTGTTGAGATTTTAACGGGCGTCAACAAGGGTGATCTCATCGTCAGCGCTGGAGTGTCTCAATTATCCGATGGCATGAAAGTCAAACCACTACGCTGGCAGCGTGGGGTGTAATTGATGAACATTGCAGAGTATTCGATACGCCACAAAGTCATTAGTTGGATGTTTGTGTTGCTACTACTCGTGGGTGGTAGCGTCAGTTTTACCGGTTTGGGGCAACTAGAATTCCCCGAATTTACCATTAAAGAAGCTTTAGTGATCACGGCTTATCCCGGTGCATCACCTGAGCAAGTTGAAGAAGAAGTGACATTACCGCTCGAAGATGCCCTGCAGCAACTCGACGCCATTAAGCATGTGACTTCAATTAATAGTGCGGGTTTATCACAAATCCAAATCGAGATTAAAGAAAGCTATGATAAAACCAGCCTGCCGCAGGTGTGGGATGAAGTGCGTCGTAAAGTCAATGATGCTGCGAGAAACTTGCCGCCGGGCACAGCAACGCCACAGGTGATGGACGACTTTGGCGATGTGTATGGCATTTTATTTAACCTTTCGGGACCTGATTACAGCAACCGCGAGTTGAGCAATTACGCCGACTATCTGCGCCGCGAGCTAGTGCTAGTACCTGGAGTAAAAAAGGTTTCTGTTGCTGGCAACGTCACCGAGCAAGTCGTGATTGAAATCTCCCAGCAAAAGCTGTCGGCACTGGGGTTAGATCAGAGCTATATCTATGGTTTAGTGAACAATCAAAACGTCGTCTCTAACGCGGGCAGCCTAGTGATTGGCGATAACCGTATCCGCATTCATCCCACGGGCGAATTTAGCAATGTGCAGGATCTCGCACGTTTGATCGTCAGCCCTCCGGGTAGCTCTGAGCTGATTTACCTTGGCGACATTGCCAATATTGAAAGGGATTATGACGAAACCCCTAACGTGCTTTATCACAATAAAGGTGAAGCAGCGTTATCGCTGGGGATTTCTTTCTCTAGCGGTGTGAATGTAGTCGAAATCGGGCAAAAGGTCAGTGACCGTTTAGCCGAGCTTGAATCACAACGCCCAATCGGCATGAATTTAGCGACGGTTTATAATCAGAGTCAGGCGGTAGATGAAACAGTTAACGGCTTCTTAATCAACCTAATGGAATCCATTGCCATAGTGATCGCCGTGCTTCTGCTGTTTATGGGATTGCGCTCAGGTCTATTGATGGGCCTGATTTTACTGCTGACGATTCTAGGCACTTTTATCGTGATGAAAGTGCTCGGGATTGAGCTACAACTCATCTCCCTCGGCGCACTTATTATTGCCCTTGGTATGTTGGTCGATAACGCCATTGTCGTTACTGAAGGCATTTTAATTGGTATCCGTCGCGGTAAGACCCGTTTGGAAGCGGCCAAACAGATAGTGTCCCAAACCCAGTGGCCGCTATTGGGCGCGACTGTAATTGCCATTATTGCCTTTGCGCCCATTGGCTTATCGCAAAATGCCGCCGGTGAATTCTGCCGTTCTTTATTCCAAGTGTTGATGATTTCGCTGTTTATCAGCTGGATCACCGCCATCACACTCACGCCGTTTTTCTGTCATCTGTTATTTAAAGATGCGCCGAGCGATGAAGAAGCCCAAGACCCCTACAAGGGCTGGTTCTTCAGCTTATATCGCACAAGCTTAATTGTAGCGCTGCGCTTTAGGCTGGTGAGCATACTGCTGGTTATCACTATGCTTTTCAGCGCTGTGGTGGGCTTTGGTCATATCAAGAATGTGTTCTTTCCTGCTTCTAACACGCCGATTTTCTTTGTGGATATCTGGATGCCAGAGGGGACTGACATCAAGGCGACCGAGCGTTTTACCGCTGATATCGAGAAGTTAATGCTTACGCTGAACGAGCAAAAAGACGTTGGGCTAAAACACTTAACAACCGTTATTGGCCAAGGTTCGCAGCGCTTCGTACTGCCCTATCAGCCAGAAAAAGGCTATCCCGCCTTTGCCCAGTTGATTGTAGAAATGCAGGATTTAGACGCAGTTAAAGCCTATATGCCAGAATTAGAAACCTTGTTAAATCAACGTTTCCCACAGGCACAATATCGTTTAAAAAACATGGAGAACGGCCCTTCGCCCGCCGCCAAAATTGAGGCACGCTTTTACGGTGATAATCCAGAAGTGCTGCGCGCTTTAGGTGCTCAAGCCGAGGCCATTTTCCACGCAGAGCCGAGCATGGATGGCATACGTCACAACTGGCGTAATCAGGTGCCCCTGATCCGTCCGCAACTGGAAAATGCCCAAGCGCGCGAAACAGGGATCAGCAAGCAAGACCTCGACAATGCCCTATTGGTTAACTTTAGCGGTAAGCAAATTGGTTTATACCGAGAAACCAGCCACTTGCTGCCCATCGTCGCCAGAGCGCCCGCCGAAGAACGTTTGCAGGCCGACAGCCTATGGAAGCTGCAAATTTGGAGCAGCGAACACAATACCTTTGTGCCCGCCACCCAAGTAGTCAGTAGCTTTAACACTGAGTGGGAAAATCCGCTGGTGATGCGCCGCGATCGCATGCGCATGCTCGCTGTGATGGCCGACCCTAGGCTTGGTAGCAATGAAACCGCCGATTCTGTACTGCGCAAAATCAAAGACCAGGTCGAAGCGATCAGCCTGCCCACAGGTTACCGCTTGGAATGGGGCGGTGAATTTGAAACCGCAGGCGAAGCACAAGCGTCGGTATTTAGCTCGATTCCCTTAGGTTATCTAGCGATGTTTTTGATTACCGTATTCTTGTTCAACTCAGTGCGTCAGCCCTTAGTGATCTGGTTTACTGTGCCACTGGCATTGATTGGGGTTTCAGCGGGACTCTTGTTGTTCGATGCGCCCTTCAGCTTTATGGCACTACTCGGATTACTGAGTTTGTCGGGCATGGTGATTAAAAACGGTATTGTCTTGGTCGATCAGATCAACCTCGAGCTCAGTGAAGGTAAACCAGCCTATTTTGCCTTAATCGACTCCTGTGTCAGCCGTGTTCGTCCAGTGATGATGGCCGCGATAACCACTATGCTCGGGATGATACCGCTGATCCCCGACGCGTTTTTCGGTTCTATGGCGATTACAATTATTTTCGGTCTAGGCTTCGCTTCTCTGCTGACGCTCATCGTACTGCCAGTGATGTACAGCCTAGTATTCAATATCAAAGCGACGGCAACAGGAGGTCAATCACCCAGCTAACCTGCTCCGCATTTTATCCAAAAACGCTTCCCGGCGCGGCCGGTCAGTCATTCGTGGCTGGCTGGCCATTTCATTTTTGATCTATTGCGGTTTGAGGGACAATTTAAACAAACACATCCATTAGATAAACAAGTTTGGCAAACTGAGATTGATCTTTAATTACGATAACTAATATGACTGATAAATAAATATATTAATTAAAAAATATGAACTATCAGTTCCATATTTTCACCGCTAATACTGGACAATTACCAGTTACACACATTTACACAAGTAAATGGCAGCGGTATATTTAGTGCTGATTATTCATTTACAATGTTATCTGTAATACCACTACCTATAACTAACAGCATAAATAATGTTATTACTTTGTTGAAATACTAATTTATGTTTGAGAAACATCATGAAATTACGCTTTGATAGCGTCCAGACAATGAGTAAACAGACAATATTACTGGCAGTTATTAGCACTTTACTAATACTCACTTCAATCCCGTTTATCTGTAGGTCATTCTGGCTCGCACTTGTACTATTATGGTATGTTTTTTGTAGTTTTTAATTCTAAAATTAATTAGAAATCCGCCTAATCAAAAACTTTATTGCTTAAAACAGACAAAATTTAAGTCATTTATACATAACATCAGCCTCACTACAAAACATTGCTTTTAATAGAGATTAGCTAAAAAAGAGTTTTCGATGAAATATGCAAAGAAAATTTTATTTGTGACTATTAGAGCACCTCTAATTTATACGGTAATATTTTTACCGAGTACTTTCGCAGAAAATATCAATTATAGTCATTATGGGCCACTTCGTGTGCATGCCCAATCACCTACACATGCGGGTAGCTTAACGCCTCTACTTCGTTCAGGATTTGCACTGCCTGAAGGGAAAAAAGAAATATACGGATCTGCAACAGTAGCAAGTGTATGGGCTGAAACTGACGATTACTATGCTGACTATTATCATAATTCTCTTAATGGCGGAATAAAGTGGCAACTCACTGAAAAATGGATGTTTGATACTAATTATAAGTGGAGTTTTAGTGGGGATAACCATCTTGACTCGGTCACTATCTGGTTTCATGATGCATTTGGTGTGGGTCAAAATGGCCGCGACAATACAATCAAAGACAAAAACCAAATATTTTCAAAGAATGGTATCAATCAACCTGATCTTTCTGGCGATACGCTAACGAATGCCCTAAATTTCTATTTAGAATATCAATTGCTTAGTGAGGATAATTATGGTCTATCAATAGGTGGCAGCTTATATTACAACCATGTTAATTCTGGCCCATTTGTAGATAACCGTTTTGAACAAGCATTACAGCTGAATTATAGCTATACATCTGGAATGCATCATTTTTATTCCACTACAGGTATAAGCTTTAGACGAAATGATGAAAGTCTATCTGGAATAGACTATAAAGACCATGCTGTAATGTTATCTTTAGGTTATGAGTATTTAATGGGACGCCATGGTTGGCTGATTGAATTACATCACTATGAAGGTTTACTCAAAACAGATAATGACTTTTCAAAACCTTCCCACGAAGTATTTCTAGGCTATAGGTATTATCTGAATAACAGTGCAATTGAATTTACTATCGTCGAAAACCTACTCAACATGGACAACAGCACTGATATTGCTTTTTCTCTTGGGTACAGAGTCATGATTTAATAATACCTAACTTTATCGCGTGGATGCGATCAAAAAGCTTTTCTCTAATATCATGTTCACTCTTATGCTGAGTGAGCGGGTTATTAGGATTGGAGTTTTTTAAGAGTGAAATGGCTATTACGGGGGAGGTGAACCAGCGGCACAGGTCAGATTGATTCAGTCGGCCACTGGTATCTAAGGGATATTAGGGAGAAAACTCAAGCGAATAAACGCGATAATCAACTGAGTTAATCCAATAACAAACTAACGCAACAAGCGACTAAGACAATACGAGACTCATACTAAGACTAAGGCTTAGGATCTTTATCCTGTTCTTTGTCCTGCGCTTTATCAGAGAGTTGATGGCTAGCGGGTTTGATATCACTTGGATCGACTTTATGTTCAAAGTCTCCCTCAAACACATTACCGTCCTTTTTCACACTATCATCAAATGGCGCTTGGCCAAATGGGTCCTGTGGCTTAGGCCCAAAGTGACCTTGGCCCGCTTGAAAGCCACCGTGCATTGTGCCCTGTAAACCGGCAACAACCCGTAACTGCATGCGTTTGAACAGCAAGGCAGCAATGGGGCGACGGGTTAATGGCGTCAAGAATAATAGGCCAATGGCATCGGTCACAAAACCGGGGATCACGAGCAAGATGCCCGCCATAGCTAACATCATGCCTTCGACAATTTCTTGCCCCGGAGCTTCACCGCGGGCGAGTTTTTGTTGTACTTGCATTAAGGTATTTAAGCCTTGGCTGCGAACCAGAGAGACCCCGAGCACGGCGGTAAACAGCACTAAACCTATGGTAGTCCAAGTGCCAAGCACTTCACCCACACGGATCAGCACCGACAGCTCTATTACTGGGATCAGCACAAAGAGTAAAAAAATAATGAAAAACATACCGACCTCAGGTTTATCTGACTATCTCTGTAAACTAAATGGGGGTTATCCGGTCTTAATTCAAGTCAGGATAACCATTAGGACCAAGTAAGGGAGCAAAACACTGATATTTAGCTCACCCTTTTGTTAACCCGCTAATGTATGAGACCATTAAAACACGTAAAGTAGCCTAACGGAGTTGGCTTAAGCGAACTTTAAGATTCTTAAGAGACGATACCTAACACCATGCAGCGTCAGTATTTAGTGGTTAGCACAACCTGCCCCGATGAAGTACAAGCCAATACCTTGGCCCGAGCTTTAATTGAGTCGCGTATTGCCGCTTGTGTTCAGATTTCCGCCCCGATACGTTCAATTTATGCTTGGGAAGGAAAAATCTGTGAAGAGCAAGAATTTAGCTTACAGATTAAATGTTTACAAAGTCGATATACAGAGTTAGAACAACTTGTGCTTAGGCTTCACCCTTATCAAGTACCCGAAATTATTGCCGTGCCTGTGACCCACGGGCTACCAGCCTACTTAGATTGGATAAAAGACAACACTCAGCCATGAAAAAACTACTCAGCCTTATTTTCACTTCTTTATTGCTTCTTGCGCCCTTAGCTCATAGTGAAGGGGTGTTCGGTACCAAATTCGACTTCATGAAGGGTGAGCCTGAATTGATGCCAGTCGATCAAGCATTTGTCTTCGATTCCAAGCAAGAAGGTAATCAGGTCAAACTCAATTGGGTGATTGCCGACGGTTACTATATGTACCGCGACAAGCTTAAATTTAGCGTCAATGGTGCCGAGTTAGGCGCAGTGGCGCTGCCCAAGGGAAAGCCCCATGAAGATGAGTATTTTGGTAAGCAAGAAGTCTATTATACCTATGTCGATATTCCCGTTGGTTTAAAACAGGCCGATGAAAATGCCACACTCACAGTGACCTTTATGGGTTGTGCCGAAGGTAAATTGTGTTATCCACCGACCAAACATGAAGTCGTTTTAAAGGCGATAGCAGCCACCGATGGCTTAATTGCAGGCGCCGAATCAACCACGACGACTGAGCAAACCAGCACTGAGCCAAGCACTGCCGATAAAGCCAATACGCAACCCATTACTCAGCAAGATACCCTGAGCCAAATGCTGTCGAACGACAGCTTAATTTGGACTTTAGTGATTTTCTTTGGTCTAGGTGTCGGTCTGGCATTAACGCCCTGCGTATTCCCTATGTATCCGATTTTGTCGGGTATTATTGTCGGCCAAGGGCAAAAGCTCTCAACCGCAAAAGCCTTTACCTTGTCCATGGCTTACGTCCAAGGCATGGCAATCACTTACTCTATCTTAGGGTTAGTGGTTGCATCGGCGGGACTAAAATACCAAGCGGCATTACAACATCCTGCCGTATTAGTCGTACTCGCGATTTTGTTCTTTGTGCTCAGCTTATCTATGTTTGGCCTATACGATTTGAAACTGCCATCGAGCTGGCAGGAGAAGATGAACTCAGTCTCGAATAATCAAAAAGGCGGCAACTTAGTTGGCGTGTTCTTGATGGGCGTGATTTCTGGCCTTGTCGCATCACCTTGTACTACCGCGCCGCTGTCGGGTGCACTCGTTTATGTGGCGCAAACCGGCGACCTACTCCAAGGTTTCTTAGCCCTGTATGTACTCAGCATGGGTATGGGATTACCACTACTGATTATCGGCACCTCAGGCGGTAAATTATTACCGAGAGCCGGCGCTTGGATGGACATCATCAAGACTATCTTCGGATTCCTGCTGATCGCTGTATCTATCGTGATGCTTGGCCGTATTTGGACAGGCGTAGTATCCGATGTGCTTTGGTCACTGTGGGGCGTAAGCTTCACCGGCTACTTGATGCATCAGAACAAACTCAGTGAATTTAACTGGAAACAAACTGTACGTTCAGTGCTATTAACGCTGGCGCTACTGGCGAGCTTCTCCTACGGATTCCAAGCTGTGATGGGACACTTTGGTTTTAATAACAATTCCGTAGGCACTGCGGCGACGACCGAAGAAGTCCATGGCTTTAAACGCATTAAATCCATTGAAGATCTTGAGCAAGAAATTGCAGCCGCTACCGCCCAAGGTAGGCCTGTGATGCTCGATCTGTACGCCGATTGGTGTGTTGCCTGTAAAGAGTTCGAAGCCATCACCTTTAAAGATACCGACGTGTTAGCCCGCATGAATAAAATCGTGCTACTACAAGCGGATGTGACTAAAAGTGACAAGGTCGATGTGGCCTTACTCGAAAAATACAATGTGCTCGGTTTGCCTACGCTGTTGATGTTTAACGAACAAGGTGAGCAAAGGGAAGATTTACGCGTGACTGGTTTTATGGGCCCCAAAGATTTTGCAACCCATTTAGATCATCTCGTGAAATAGTAACGATTTAGGCTTAGACCAGCGGAGTGATTTAGTTCACGTGTGTTTTAACAGCCAAGTGTATTTACCGCAACACCAATAAAAAGCGGACTTTTTTCATTAAAAGTCCGCTTTTTTATCCAAGTGTCATAGATTTCTTATACAATCACTTACAATTTTAGACTTTTTAGATTGGAGCATCATGGAACCAGGCATCCTCATTATTACACTCATCTGCGGCATGCTCGTCAGCCGTATAGGACTCCCTCCGCTCATCGGCTACTTAGTGGCAGGCTTTGTACTGTTCATCTTAGGAATAGATAAAGAAAGCCTGCCATTACTGCAAGAACTCGCCAGCCTAGGCGTCACTTTACTGTTGTTCGCCATAGGGTTAAAACTCGATATTCGTAGCCTGTTCAAGGCCGAAGTATGGGCGGGTTCGAGTGTGCACTTAGTGCTCTCGATCGTGATTTTTGTGCCGATTCTGAAACTCTTCGGCTTACTGGGCTTAAGCCAACTCACGAGTCTGAACCTAGAACAACTGACGTTAATTGCCTTCGCATTAAGCTTCTCCAGCACCGTATTTGTGGTCAAAGTGTTAGAAGATAAAGGCGACGTGCAATCCCTCTACGGCCGGGTCGCTATTGGTATCTTGATTATGCAGGATATCTTCGCCGTACTGTTTTTAACCATTTCTAAAGGCGATGTACCTTCGGTATGGGCCTTTGCATTACTCTTACTGCCACTAGCTAAACCGCTCATCTATAAAGCGTTCGACCGTGTCGGCCACGGTGAACTCTTAGTCCTTTTCGGCCTAGTTATGGCACTCGTGGTTGGCGCTTGGTTATTTGAATCTGTTGGTTTAAAACCCGATCTCGGCGCACTGATTATCGGTATCTTGTTGGCGGGCCACAAAAAGTCCTCCGAGCTGGCAAAATCCCTGTTCTATTTTAAAGAACTCTTCCTCGTTGCCTTCTTCTTAACCATAGGACTCAATGGCTTACCTACGGTATCGGATATCGTACTCGCGGCGCTATTAGTGCTGTTAGTGCCACTTAAAATCCTGCTGTTTGTTTACATTCTTACCCGCTTTAAACTGCGTTCACGTACCTCTATGTTGGGCTCATTTAACCTAGGTAACTTCAGTGAATTCGGTTTGATCGTCGCCGCAGTAGCCACCTATAAAGGTTGGTTACCTCCCGAGTGGCTAGTGATCATCGCCGTGGCATTAAGCTTTAGTTTTTTACTCGCCGCGCCACTTAACGCCACCGTCGGTAATATCTACCAGCGATTCCAGCAGCGTTTAATCAAACTTGAAAAACGCCCGTTACACCCAGAAGATAGACCGATAGCCATTGGCAATCCACGCTTTTTAATCTTAGGCATGGGCCGTATTGGTAGCGGTGCCTATGATGAACTCAGGGAACAATTTGATGGGGAAATTCTCGGTATTGAACACAAGCAAGACTTAGTCGACTTACATAAAACAAAGGGTCGCAATGTAGTGCAAGGTGACGCCTCAGATACCGACTTTTGGGAAAAACTCGACAGAGCACCTAATCTTGAACTGGTACTGCTAGCCATGCCGCACCACGCGGGAAATATGTTTGCAGTTGAGCAACTCAAAAAACTGAATTATCAAGGCAAAATCAGTGCAATTGTGCAGTACAGTGACGATGCTGCGGCGCTTCGAGAATCGGGTGTACACAGTGTGTACAACCTGTACGAAGCCGCAGGTGCTGGTTTTGTGGATCATGTGATTTACGAGCTATTGCAAAACTCGGAAAAAAACACAGTTCAAGCGGAAGATACTGTACAAGTGCCTGATCCTAAACTTAATGCGGAGCCACGTAGTTAAGTGCCTGCTAATGCTGCATTAAATTAAAATCACGCCATAACAGGTCGCACAAACGAGCAGTAACATCCTCTGCTAGTTTGTGCGGCATCCAACTAAATGCTGACTAATCTTTACAAATCAATTAGCTAGATAAAACACTCAATACGCTATTTTGCCCCCTCATCCCAGTATCGATTTACTCATTGCAGCCTATCGCCATTTCAGCAAAAAATCTCAGTTACATCACTGACTCAGTCGTGATATAAATCGATGACGGTAACGAAATTAGCTCAGCTTTTTTGGAATTTTTTACAGCATGTCAAACCCTGCGCAGCGCGCCACTAAGTTATTTGTCCAAACCTTTGGCACTAAAGCCGATGATTTATATCAAGCCCCAGGGCGAGTCAATCTGATCGGTGAATACACGGATTACAATGACGGTTTTGTACTCCCGGCAGCCATTAATTTTCATACAGTGATTGCGGTAAAACGCCGTGACGATACTAAGTTTCGAGCCGTCGCCGATGCGTTTCCCGGACAAATTAAAGAGTGGGTTTTCGGCCAAGAAAACGACATGGACCCGCAAGATGGCTGGGTGAATTACCTCAAAGGTTTTACTGCTGCTATGGCGCAAACTGGCTTATTAGCCAAGGGCTTAGACTTAGCCATTGTGGGCGATGTGCCACTTGCCGCAGGTCTTTCATCTTCAGGTGCACTCGTTGTCGCCTTCGGTACAGCCATTAGTGATACCAGCCAACTGCATTTATCCCCAATGGCGGTGGCGCAACTCGCACAGCGCGGTGAGCACAGGTATGTTGAGTCGGCCTGTGGCATCATGGATCAAATGTGCAGCGCCATGGGTGAACAAGACCATGCACTCCTGATTGACTGCTTAGATCTCGATAGCGAAGCTATTCCCATTCCAGAAAACCTAAGCCTTATCATCATAGATGCCCATATCGAGAAACAACGCTTAGCTGCGACCAATGAGCAACGTCGCACTGAGTGTGCACAAGCGGCAGAGTACTTTGGCTTAGATGCACTGCGTCACCTCGATTTACGCCAACTAGAAAGTGCAAAGGCCGATTTAGATGAAGTGCTATACCGCCGAGCGAAACACGTAGTCACTGAGAACCAAAGAACTCAAAATGCTGCTCGCGCCTTAGAGCAAAATAACATCCAAAAATTCAGTCGTTTAATGGCTGAATCCCATGCTTCACTGCGTGATGATTTTGAAGTCACACTGCCCGAATTTGATACTTTAGTTGAAATTGTCAGCCAAGTGATCGGCGAGCGTGGTGGCATCCGCATGACCGACGGCTGCGTGGTCGCCTTGGTCGACCATGAACTGACTGACGCTGTTGTTGCCGCCGTTGAACATGAATTCTTCGAAAAAACCGCCATCGATGCCACAGTGTATTTATGTTCCGCCAGCGCTGGCGCGGGGCGCATAGATAACTAGCCAGAACAGGCAATTTGCTAGAACAAGCACTTAGCCGCACTTAAACCAAAGACAACCGAATAGAGTGACTACGCCGTCGATAACATACGAATTCATCACTGAACTTTATGCTGTTGATGGCAAATAATAGGGTTAACATACTAATTTAACACAATAAGCAGTGAGCATATTCAACACAGAGGGAAGCTAAATGGTACGTTTCAGTGTTTTGGATCCTTGGACAGATCCCCGCGGCGGTGAAATCGAACGGGTTCGGATCGACAATGGCATACTCGCATTAGAAGTCATCAGCTTAGGCGGTATTATCCGCGCTCTGTGGACACCTGATAAACACGGCGAACGTGCCAATATCGTCTTAGGTTGTGATAGCGCTGAAGATTACTTGACCCAATCGGCTCACTTAGGTGCCATTGCAGGCCGCTTTGCAAATCGCATCGCTAACGGCAAAATGCACTATCAAGGTCATGATTATCAATTAGATGTAAACCAAGCGACTAACTGTTTACACGGCGGCCGTGAAGGGTTTAATCGTAAAAACTGGCAACTAGGTCAACTCCCCGATGGTGTGCGTTTGACCTTAATGAGCCCAGATGGCGACATGGGTTTCCCCGGTAATTGCACGGTTCAGTTGGATTACCGCCTCGCAGGCAATAATTTGTACGTAGAAATCTTAGCCTCGGTGGATAAAGCCTGTCCCGTTAGCTTAACCCAGCACAGTTATTTCAACCTCGATGGTTCAGAGACCAATCACGAACATCTGATGCAAATCGATGCCAAGCGCTATCTCACCATGAATGATGTCAGTGTTCCCACTGGTATTGCCGATACAACTGGGTCGATTTTCGATTTAAGTCAACCGATACGCTTAGGTGATAAGCTGCATGCCGCTGAACTCGCAAGCACTCGCGGTTATGATCACTGTTATATGATGAATAATCCCGATGGCTCACTCGCCCGTTTTGGTTGTTTAAGCAGTCCTGTGAGTGGCCGCGCGATGACGGTTTATACTAATCAACCGAGTGTGCAGCTGTACTGTGCTAATTTTTTAAATGGCACTGTAGGTCGCAATCAACAGGTATTAAATCAACATCATGCTGTGTGTTTAGAGCCGCAGATGCTGCCAGACTCACCGAACCAAGGCGAGCGCTTTGGTGATGATGTTTGGTTAGTGCCAGGCAAGGTTTATCACCACATCAGTCGTTATCAGTTCGATGCCAATGCGTAGCCATTCGCAATAAAAATTGAGAAAACGAGGAAAGCGCGGTTTAGCAGAAGGGAATAAATAAAGCGATAAGGAATAAAATAAACACTACTTTATTCCTTACACTCACAGTGTTAGCCCTTAGGCCGACACTGTGTTAATCATCAAAATCATCGCCCCAATCATCGTCAAAATCCACGCCAACGGCATCAGATTCGACTTCTGGTTCAACTTCAGGCTTCGCCTTACGTACAGGCGCAGTTTCCTTCACGTTGTTCAAGTCAATGCGAGCTTGATGTTTACTCATAAATTGAGATCTTGCCGCCTTCCATGCACCACCAAACTTAGCCTCAGCAGCTTTTAACGCAGCCTCATCTAAGTCGTATAGGTTCACTTTGACTATATCTTCCACATACTCAATGATCGCATCGCGATCGGTATTGTATAGGTAGATACGTCCTGGGGAGGCATCGGGCAGCTGGTTGTCATGGACGACAATCGCGTTGCCTTTCGATGTTCTCAGCTCACCATACCAAACCTGTTTCTTTGCTGTGTTATACATATATGCTAATACCCTTAAATCAACACATACACCATGAGTTTTTTAGCCTGAATAAGCGAAGCATCGCTTGCTTTGATCCACGAATAGCGCCTGAAAGTCTCTGACGTTTTCAACTGGGTATTTTTACAGAATATTTCCGATAATCAATGCCTCATACCATGAAATTTTCACTAATTACGTATTAATTTCTGCCAAAGTACCCAAAAAGTTTAATCATTAACGACTTTAGTCTAAAAAATCGACGCGGCAAGTTTTATTCCCAAGAAAAAGCAATCATATCTATGGTGTTTGATGAGTCATCAACGTTAACAATTGGAGGTTGCTGTAAAGTTAACCATCAAGGTTATCCATGAGGATTTAATTACAGCGCTACAAACTCATATTTACCGAACAATGACTAAGCCACTATGATGTCAGAATGTCTTCTAGATTGACTCGAATGGCAGCGACTTAAAGCAAATATGTCGCTGCAAAACCAAGTATGCCTAGCTCAAACGACAGTCAGTATTACTTTACCCCTGTGCTCACCCGACTCCATCAAAGCATGGGCTTTAGCAGCCTGTGCTAATGGAAAGGTTGCAAAAATATTGGGGACAATTTTATGGGCGTTTAACAACGGCCAAACTTTCTCCAATAATTCAGCGGCAATGGCGGCTTTGGCCTCCACGCTCTGCGGTCTTAGGGTCGACCCTGTCCACATGATACGTTTTGCCATCAGGCGGAAAATCTCAACCTCGGCTTTAGGCCCCCGTTGCATGGCTACCGACACCATACGCCCGTCCATCGCTAAGGCTTGTAAGTCGAGATTGATAAAATCGCCACCCGCGATATCAAATACCACGTTTACGCCCTTATCTTGAGTGAGTGCCATCACAGGTTCAACAAAGTTTTGAGTACGATAGTTGATGACTTCAGCGGCGCCAAGGCTCAAGCAATAATCGCGTTTCTCATCCTGTCCCGTCGTCGCTATTACTTTTGAACCCAGTGCACTGGCCAACTGAATAGCCGTACTACCAATGCCACCTGAGCCACCGTGGATCAGTACCGTCTCGCCCGCTTTGAGTCCCGCACGCATAAACAGGTTACCCCATACGGTGAAGAAGGTTTCTGGCAGCGCTGCTGCCTGCACATAACTAAAGCCCGTCGGGATCGGCAAACAATGGGCAGCATAGGTGAGCACATACTCGCCATAACCGCCGCCCGGCACTAAGGCACATACCTTATCGCCAACTTGCCATTGGCTCACGCCGTCACCGAGGACACAAATATCCCCAGCAACCTCAAGACCAATAATCGGTGATGCACCCGGTGGCGGTGGATACGCGCCCACCCTTTGTTTAACATCGGGGCCATTCACTCCTGCTGCATGTACGCGGATCAACACTTGCCCCGCCGCAGGGACAGGCAAAGGCGAGCACGATAGCCGCATCACCTCGGGCGCCCCAGGTTGCTCAACATGAATATGGGTGTACTCGCTTGGTAAAGCTGACATAAAAGCTCCTGTGAGAATGGCACCAACCTAATAGCAGATTGCTATGCTTAAACGGTTCATTTACTAAACCTTAATGCGGCTAAGCTAGCGCAATTTCAAGCCAAATAGCCACAGTTATTCCATTCTATATTCCATCGCACTCAATCAAGCGACTGACGTTAACCATTTGAACTGAAAGCTGAACCTAAGCTGAACAGAAAAGATGTATCAAAAAAATATTATGACAAATACTAGATATATTAAAAACTTACAGCCATTATTCTGAGGCATTATTTGCTGGCTGCGATGTTTGTCGCGCTATTGTTATCACGCAAATAATCCAATGAGGTTTGATGCAAGTCTGTGTTAAATGCATCAAATAACGCCCAAGGAAGATCTGCTTTGCAGACTAGATAACTACGGATACACAATGAAAAACACACTACTCTTCGCAGCAATTAGCTTAGCGATTGCAACTCCCGTTCTTGCCCATAACACTCATGCAAGCCCCCCATTAGGCAACAACACACCAAACAGTTCACCAGCTCAACCCGTCCCGCCACCGCCCTCTGCACCGATTAGCTTAATTGAATCACATAGACCGCTACTGCGGGAGACGCCATTGATGGCATCCCCCAATGATCCGACGATGACAGAGCAGCCTAAGATTCATTCGCGCCAAAAACGTCAGATAGAGGTCTCGGAGCAACCCCCACTTAAGTTGCAGAATCGTAGCGCCGCGATGCAAGTCAGCGACTGCAGTGACTTTGTTGGGAAATCAGGTCAGGCACTAGTCAATGAACTGAGCCAATCGACACCCGAATGCGTCGGTAAGCTCTATAGCCTCAAAGGCAGTGCTGCGACCGCGCTATTTAGCGAGGCCAATGTGATCAGTGTGGCTAATGCCATTGCCGCTAAAGCCAAGGACTACACTGGGGTCGATGTTCAGCATCTTGAGTCCCATATTTACTTTGTCCGCGCGGCCCTTTATGTGCAGTTTTACAGCCCAAATGATGTGCCCGCTTACAGCAATGCTGCTAAGGTCAGCTTAAAATCTGCCCTTAATGCGTTATTTGCGAACGCTGCGATTTGGACTGTCTCCGATGACAATGCTGGCGTGTTGAAAGAAGCCTTAATCCTGATTGACTCAGCCGAGCTCGGCGCCGAGTTTAATCATGTCACTATCAAAGTGCTTACGGACTACGACGCTTACTGGCAAGCCAGTTTCGCCATGAACGCCGCAGCAAACTCAGTGTTTACCACCTTATTCCGCGCCCAATGGAATGATGACATGCAGGCGCTGTTCGCGCGTGATCAAGGGATTTTAGATGCGCTGAATAACTTCCAACTCGAACATCGCAACTTGTTAGGCACCAATGCAGAGTACCTTTTGGTCAACTCAGTTAAAGAGTTATCTAGGCTGTATTACATTGATGCCATGCGCCCGCGAGTGACCCAGCTGGTCAAAAACATCCTCAGCAGCACCAGCAAAACCGAACCGAGCAAAGTGCTTTGGTACGCGGCGGCAGAAATGGCAGACTATTACGATCGCAGCCATTGTAACGATTACAATATCTGTGGTTTTAAGGCGCAGTTAGAAGCCGATGCTTTACCTTTTAATTGGAAATGCTCCGACAGTCTCAAGATCCGCGCCCAAGATCTCTATCAAGATCAAGCCAAGTGGGCCTGTGATGTGCTAACCAGCCAAGAAAGTTATTTCCACAGTAAACTCGAAACGGGCATGCAACCCGTGGGGCAGGATAACAACGATGACTTAGAGCTAGTGATCTTCGGCAGTTCGTCTGAGTATAAATCCTTAGCCAACAGTATATTTGGTATCAGTACCGACAATGGCGGCATGTATTTAGAAGGCTCACCCGCCGGACTCAAAAATCAGGCACGTTTCATCGCCTATGAAGCCGAATGGCGCACGCCGGATTTCCACGTCTGGAACCTGCAACACGAATACGTACACTACCTCGATGGACGCTATAACCTGTTTGGTGACTTTAGTCGTGGCACTTCGGCCAATACCATTTGGTGGATTGAAGGCCTCGCGGAATACATCTCTTACCGTGACGCAAACCCTGCGGCAATTGCCATGGGCGAAACCGGTGAGTTTATGTTATCGACCATCTTCAAAAACAACTATGAATCTGGCCAAGACCGCATCTATCGCTGGGGCTATCTGGCGGTGCGTTTCATGTTTGAACACCACAGGGACGATGTGAGACAGATTCTGGCCTACCTACGCAACGATCAATATGCAGAATATCAAGCCTTTATGGATAATATCGGCACACGTTACGATAACGAATGGCAGGGTTGGCTCGCCAGTGGTTTAAGCACGGCTGACGATGGCATAGTCGATAAGGGCCCGAGTGATGTCGACGCTGAGCCTAGTGGCCGCGAAGGCAACTGGACAGGACCAGCAGGCACTATCAGTAAGGATTACTCGCCTTGCCAAGTGACTAACGAAGCCTACCGTTACACAGAATCGGCCAGCCTGAAAATTGATGTGCCGATGGAATGTATCGATTCAAAACTCGGCCGCGCCAGTTTCAGCTTCACCAATACCGATCGCACAGCCCAAGAGCTTTGGATCAAGATTGGCGGTGGTTGGGGGGATGCCGACATTTATTTCGATTCTAGAGGCTGGGCAAGCCCTGAGCAAAACCAAGGCGCTGGTATCGGTAATGGTAATTATCAAGTGATTAAGGTGCAGTTAAACCCTAACGAGTATTGGCACTACATTACCTTATCGGGGGACTTTGGCGGCGTCGATATGCAAGTCAGCACCACTGAGCTATTTGCTGATATCGACCCCGATCTGGGGGATGGCGGCGTGGATCCTGAGCCACCAGCCAATTGCGGCGCAGCGACCTTAGATTACGGTAAGCTCACCCTAGGCAAAAATGAGTGCATCAGTGGCGGGCGTAACAGCTTCTACTTCTGGGTTGAGGAAGATGATACCCAGTTCACTATCACCACTAAGGGCGGCTCTGGGGATGCCAATATTTACTTCAATGCCAGTCAGTGGGCCGACGCAGATAATGCCGATGCAAAGAGCTCTCAAGCAGGAAATCAAGAATCGCTTAGCTTCAGCGCCAATCGTGGCTGGCGTTATATCACGATTGATACTGCCACTGAGTTTAGCGGCGTAACACTGACCTTAAGCACAGGCACGAGTAACACACCCGATCCGGTGCTCATTGCCAACGCCTGCGCGACGCAATCACCCTTAAGTTATGGTGAGCTCAGTGCTGGCAAAGCCATTTGCACCGCCGATGGGCGCAACGATTATTACCTTTGGGTACCAGAGGGAACTAATCAGCTAAGCATCAACTCCGCCCACGGCAGTGGTGATGTTAGCCTGTTTTCGGGGACGACTTGGGCGAATGCTCAACACTTCGATGCAGCCTCTGTGACACCCGCCAACACGCGGGAAAGTATCACAGTCAATGCACCAAACGTGGGTTGGTATTACATCACAGTGCAGAGTGAGCCCCAGAGTGCGGGAGTCGCACTGCAGGTTGATTTACGCTAGTTTGATGACTTGCATCGCTTAAGTAAGCAGTTTTAGCCATTACGCATAAATCAAGCATTTGAATAAATAGCAAAATCCCTGCTTCTGCAGGGATTTTTATTGAAGATAAGCTGAATAAGCGACACTGACGTCATAGAGTCTTTAGCGGCAATACGTTATTAGCGCATCCCTTCGAGCAATTGCACTCTCTCCTTGGCCCTTGCTGCATAGTCGTTTGAAAACCGCTCTGCCATTTCAATGCTCTGCTGATAAAGCGTTAACGCTGCTTTTGCATCGGCCGGTCCACCCTCGCCTTTATCTAACAGGGTTGCGAACTGGAAGTAAGCATTGCCTAGAATATCCGCTTGCAAGCCTTGTTTGGCACCCAAGGTTGTCACTTTTTCTAACCAGTATCTCGCGTTAACCGTATCTCGATAGGGTTCCAATAACAGGATATTGGCAAGTTCAGCGGCGGCGTAAAGATCTCGCTCGGCGGCAATTATCCAAAACTCCTCGCTCTGCTCAAAGTCCTCTTTAAAGTAGTAATAGGTTTCGGCGGCATCTCGCGCTAAATCAGGTTGAGCTTTAACGCTTTGGCGATAATTTTCCAATGCCGTTGTAGCATTAAAATAGGGCGAACAAGATAACACTTGATAAAACGCCATCAGACTTCTTGCCTCAGGCAACCCTTGGTCAACTAGCTGATTTAACTGCTGCCATGCTTGCGTTTCACGAACCTTATCCGCACCTGTATTAACCAAGCCACGCTCGATAACCGATAAAGGTAAACGGATTAACTCAAGCTTTGCCGCGTTATCGCCAAAACTCGCGGCGCGCTCCAGCCAATAGATCTTTTCATCGGCACGCCCCGCGTAACCCGCTTGATCTCGCATCCAATGCAGCGCCTCAATATCGCCAGCTTCAGCGGCTTCACGGTAATATTTCTGTGCCTTAATTTTATCCTTGGGTAAGGCGTGCCCAAGCTCATAGATACGTGCCAAGAAGCGCTTATCTTCGGCCTTGGCACTCTGAGCTAACGTCTTGATTTGAGATTCAGGTTTACCATAGGCATACAATTTCACATCACCGTTAGCATAAGTATATTGAGTACCATCGGGATAATTCACCTCAACCGTATCAGGCTGATACCAAACATTGACCTCATACTGTTCGGCAATCTGTGGATTAAAATTCACCCGCATCACAGCCTCATCACCGCGACGAACCGCTTGAGTATAAGGACTAGCCCATAGGCTAGAAATTTGCTGCAAACTACTTTTCAGCCTAGCCTCGAAGGGTTTGTCTTCCTTAGGAGAATGAATAAATACTGGATAGTAAACTGGTGCTAAAGATAATGGCGTAGTCGCAAGCAACGAATTATCCGCCTCGCTACCCGCATAAATTGGATCGATATTAAGTTCATGACTTAAATAAAAATCATCGTGGGGTGACACTTGAGTCGGCAACGTCGTTTGGCTAGCAACTTGTGCCGCATCCACAACAGAAGTGCGCTGCAACTTAGCAAGGTATTGTTGTTTAAGTGCTTTAGCCCTTTGCCACAACGGATGGTTCGGCAGTATTGTCACATCGAGCATTAAATCCTCAAGCCGCCACTGACAATCGCCGCCACCGTTCAAAGCTAAGGGCAGCGAAAACTCACTCGCTTTGCTACCACTGCTAATCACTTGTCGCAGCACTGAGGTTTCTTCGAATGTCGCGCGGTAGGGATTAGCAATATCACCACTGGGAAAACGGATTTCCTTTCGGGTACAAACAGATGAAACGTAATAACCGACAAGTTCTAATTGCGTATTAGCAGGTAATACACCAACAAACTCGAAACGCGGACTGTCTACAGGTGCAGTCACTTGATCGACGGGCAACTCACTACGAAATAAGGAATCCCAAAAAGAGGCCATGGCGGGAGAGGCAAACATCAATCCAGCCGAGCAAGCCAAATATAAAAAAGCCCTATGAAAGCAATGTAACAAACTCATAATGCCAGCTCTCCGTCGCTGATGAGGCAAATCCACTCGCACTTAAACACTCGCTTAAATACAACAAAGATCATTAAGTTATCGACAAAAAATTAAGCCAACGCGTTTAGCCGTTGGCTTAAATCATAACGTATTTACAGGCAAGTTGAACCCATGCCTCTCAGCCTAGGGGCGATAAACCCAGCGCATAAAACTCAACTTAAGCACTTCGCAGTCTAGCAAGCACATCCTTGGCCTTCAATTCAGCCATAGCGACATAGGCCACAGGCACTACAAATAACGAGAAGAAAGTGCCCGCTAACAGACCTCCGACTAAGACTAAACCTATGTTAGCTAACCCTAACGAGCCCGGTCCCGATGCCAAGGCTAAAGGAATCGCACTTAAAATCATGGTTAAAGACGTCATTAGAATCGGTCTTAAACGAGATTTGGCACTGCTTCGCGCCGCCTCAATCGCACTCAAACCTTGGTCTTGTTGCTTATTGGCAAACTCCACCAGCAAGATACCGTGTTTAGTCACTAGCCCCACTAAGGTTAATAAACCAATCTGCGAATAGATATTCACACTCTGGCCAAACAAGGCTAAGGTCAATAAGGCACCGACAATACACAAGGGCACAGTCAGTAAGATAATTAAGGGATCGACAAAACTTTCGAACTGCGCAGCCAAAATCAAATAGATAAACACCAATGCCAGCAAGAATAGCGACTGAGTGCCCGCCTGCGAATCCATAAGATCCTTTACCACGCCATTGTATTTAAAGCCTTGGGCATCATTAAGCAATGTCGGCAATTGTTCATCTAAGTAGGTTTTGATTTCATCAGTTGAATAACCGGGCATAATATCTGCCGTCAATTCAGCGCTATCAAGACCCATAAACGTCTTAATGTTAGATTCTGCCGTAGTCTGTTTAATCGACACAAATTGCGACAATGGCAGTGCTTGCCCAGATTCTGAAGTGACATACAGCTTATTCAACACTTTAAAATCACTCAGTTTGTCTAAGTTTACTTGCACTTGAATAGGATAAGTAAAACCATCGGTAGCATGTAAGTCCGCCGCCTTCACTGAGCCAAGGAAGGTAGAAAGCGCATTAGTGACATCACCATAACTCACACCTGAGAGGATAATGGCGTTGCGATCGATAGACAGATCGTAGCGTAGTTGATCCCTAAGCACTGAGTTACCCACGTTATTCAGGCCAGGATAATCCTCGAGTAACTTTTGCACTTTGGCGGCGGTTTTGCTGAGTTCGTCCTTATTCCGATCTAAGGTCGTCAGCTCTAAACGCAAGTTATTGGCAATATTAAGATTATTCGCTGAGCGAATGCTAAACGACATGTTATAGGCAGAAACGTTTTCCTTTGATGTTGTAATCAAGTCGCTGATCACATCATCTATACCCTCACTGCGCTCACCCCAAGGTTTGAGTAGTACATGGTTCACTGGCTCTCCCTCGATATAGGACAAGTTAGCCCCAACCGCGGGATGCTCATCCATCACGCTATTAAGCTCAGCATTGTGATTGAGATGATACTGCCGACCGACACCGGTAGGACCATTAGACGCCACATCAATAAAGCCAGAGTCCTCCGCAGGCAAGAGTATTTTGGGTAATTGCCAGTAAGCAATACCCGCAAGACCCACCAAAACCACAGCCGCGCCAAACATCAAACGCTTGCGAACAAACCACTTATTCAGCTCATTGATATACAAATGATTTAACTGCTGCAGCGCATTCTCGACTCGGCTAAACCATTTAGGGTGTTGCTCAGTGGTATTGATAAGATAAGCGCTCATCATAGGCGACAAAGTTAACGCCACCACGCCAGAGATCATCACGGCCGCTGCTAAGGTAAAGGAGAATTGCCGAAACAGATCGGCGGTTAAGCCCGACATTAATCCGATCGGCAGATACACGGCGGCGAGCGTTAACGTCATGGCAATGATAGGGAAAATGATCTCCTGACAGCCTTTAATCGCCGCATTGAAAGGCGTTTCACCGTTTTCAATATGGCGATAGCAGTTCTCGACCACCACAATGGCATCGTCCACCACAAGGCCAATGGCCAAAATAATCGCCAGAATAGTCAACACATTGATACTAAATCCGAGCGCCGACATCACAGCAAACACCCCAATCACGCACACGGGAATGGTAATAATGGGGATCGATGCCGCCCGCAGGCTACCCAAAAATAACACTACAATCAGCGAAACTAAGATCACTGCTTCAATCAACGCAGAAAACCCTTCGTCGATGGAGGCTTCAATAAAATCAGCTTGGTTGTAGGCCAAGTTCATTTCTAAGCCTTGGGGTAAATGTTTTTGCATGCGTGCAATTTCGGCTTTAATGTTCGAAGCCACTGTCACTGGGTTAGCGTTGCTCAGCGGTAAAATCTGCAATGACATTGCACTATGTCCACCGATAGACAACATACTCGGCGACAGACTTTCCTCGCCCATCACCACATCGGCAACATCGGACACACGGATGATCTTACCCTCGCTGACCTTAATCACCAGATCCTTCACGTCTTCAAGCGTTTCAACTTGATTCAAAGGGTTAATCGAGAAATCCCGCGACTTACCTTTGATCGCGCCCGAGGTAAAACTGGCATTGTAGGAGCCTAACGTGCCCACCACATCGGCAGCTTTAATATTCAACGCCTTCATTTGTTCAGGATTGAGCCAGACTCTGACCGCCTTTTGTGAGCCGCCATAGGGCCCCCAAACAGCACCAACGCCTTGAACTTGTTTGAGTTGCGGTACTAACTGCTGGCTAATGTAGTCGTACATAGCCTGCTTTTCTATGCCTCCCGCGTTCACAAAGGTGATGATATTACTGGCAGAATCTGTGGCCGAGGTATCGTCGGTGACTGTGGGCTTATCTATCATGCTCTGGGGGAAATCGTTAATCCCTTCGACGCTGCTACGCAACTTGTTCATTAAGTTGGTGTATTCAATATCGCTAGCGTCATCATTGAATTTAATCGTTAATGAGCAACGCCCCTCGCTACAGTCGGTCGACATAGTATCGACTTTATCTATGCCCGAAGCCGCAGCAATCAACTTATCGGCCACGTTGCTCGACATAAAATCGGCGCTCGCCCCTGCAATCGACGCATTTACAGATGCCGAGTGGGTGGTATGCTCAGGGAAGTATTGGATATCGAGTTTTTGAAAGGCAATCAAGCCCAGTAACACAGCCATAATACTGAGTACGGAGGCGAAGATAGGATGACGAATACAGACTTCGGGTAAACGCATTATTCAGCCACCTCAATATTGGGAGTAGCGCCTGAATCAGCACCTTTGTCAGCACTTGATGTTGCCGGTTTATCTGCAGTGTTTCTATCCTGCACGACTTTGATCTTGCTATCAGACTTGAGGTTTTGCATACCCGTTTTAACGACTAAATCGCCTTCGGCTAAACCTTCAGTCACGACGGCATAACCGTCATTCGTATTTTGAGCGAGTTTAACTACTTGTTTTACTACGCTATCGCCCTGCACTAGCCAGACAAAACGTTCATCGTTATTGGCAATAATCGAATTTTGCGGCACTAACAGACGTTTAATCCCCAGACTATAGAACTGCTTAATGTTGGCGAACATGCCAGGAGCAAGCTTAAACTCAGGGTTTTCAAGGGCAGCATGCACTTCAACCCGTCCTGAGCTTTCATCTACCGCAGGGGCAACATAGTTAACTAACCCTTTGAATACCTTATTACCATAGGCCTCAACAGTCACATTCACCTTTTGGCCCTTTTGCGCCTTGCCTAAATCCTTCTGACTGATGGCATAACGCACTTCGACCGGATTTAAACTATAGAGGGTGACTAAGGCCGTACCAGCACCAATTTGACTGCCGATAGACTGACTAAAGCTGGTCAACTGACCATCGAAGGGAGCCTTGATCAGGTAATCGTTCATGGTTGCTTGTTTCTGGCGAAAATCCGCATCGGCCAGATTCACATTTTCCCGTAGCTCATCCACATCTTGCTTAGCAAGCGCAAAGGGTTCTTTAATCAGTAAATCTTCGATACGCTCCAGCTTAGTTTTAGCCAGTGCTAAGGTGCTCTTGGCTTTGTCTAAATCAGCCTTGGCTTTAATGTTGTCCTGCTCGGCAATCACTTGACCTTTAGTCACTTTGTCGCCGTTACTAAAATGAATCGCGCTAATTTTTTCGCTAGCATTAAAGTTCAGCGTGGCTGAATCGATAGCGTTGATTTTACCGACTTCATTCACTACATCGGCAAAGGACGTTTCTTTAACGGCCTCGACCGTCACAGGGATGATGTCGACCTTGTCCGCCGACATCACGGCCATAGGGGCTAAAGCGAAAACACTCGCCAGTAGAAACGGCAAAGGCGCGAATAAGGGCGCCTTTGGGAGATGATGGGGATGGCTTTTTAATGAAATATCGCATGCACTGCGTGCTTGTTCAGTTACTCTTTGTATAAACAGCGTTCGTGTAAACATAGTATGCAAACCTATCGTTCTTACTATTCAACGGACATCCTATCCGACAACAGCAAACCGGATTGAACCCAAAACTAATACCAAGTCCCCCAAAGTGCCTGTTTCAGCAATTTGAGGTTATTTGGGTATACAGCCTATAGGCTTAATCCCAGTCAGTGCCAGTAAAAACTCGGTTACACAACCAAACAAAACAATAACTTAACGATAAACTTAATAGTGAGCACTTAAATCACACAAACAACCATAAAATACAGCAAACTTGAAACAAGTGTAGAGCCAGCCTATTAGCAAGCCACTATTTACCTTTTAACAGGGCTCCGATGGTCTTTTTCACGTCTGCAAAACAGGGGCGCTGAGCCACATCTAACTGCATGCACTCGTCTTTAATCGCACTCAACTGTGTGTAGTACAGAGGGCCAATCGAGGCACTCACATAGGCAGATGCATCCACATAGGCCAACAGATCTTCAATCAAGCAACCAAGCGCCCGCACTTCAATAGCTTCTATCGCTAAGCGTTCTGCTGTCGATAGATTGCGTAAGTTTGATGCCGCACCAAAATCCCCAAACAATAAGCTCATCTGTTGATTAACCATAATATTATGGGCGTAGACATCACCATGGCTTACTTGTTTGGCATGCATGTGCGCCATTGCATCGGCCAACTGGTGTGTGATTTTGGCGACTTCATCAAGGCGAAATTGGCTACCGTCTTTAAAGGTATCGCGAGTGCAGGTGACAAGACTTGGTGGTAGCCCTAAGTTACTAAACCCTGGCGGAATAAGTTCCATCACTAAACCCAATTGATCTTTCTGGCTAATGTGCGCCACGACCTTAATAAGGCTGGGATGATCACCCGTTGTGAGACAGCAATCTAACTCGTCAGCGGGATAACCATCGCTCGTCACTTCACCCTTAAAGAGTTTTACCGCAATCTGCGCCGCCCCCGTCGCGGCTATCATGGCTTGATTCAACCAATCGCCTCGATAAATGACCCCAGAAGCCCCTTCGCCAAGCTTCTCAGCCAACTTGATATCACCTAGAGTCACATTCGCCACTGTGGCCACATCGGCGTGGGGATCAACTAAGGTATGGCTGAATGGATTTCCCGCAAAGGCGAGCCAAGTCAGTTTGGGCAAACTGAGTAACCAAGCTGGCAGTGCGTGGAGTTGATTGGCCGATAAACGCACTAACTCTAAGTTGCGGCAATTAGCCATGGACTCGGGCAAGGCTGTTAAACGGTTACCCGCTAAGGCTAATTTTTGCAGACGATGTAAATCGCCCATGGCAGCAGGCAACGTCTCAATGAGGTTATCGGTTAGGATGAGCCAGCGGGTTTGCAGCGGTAATGCCGCCGCAGTCACTGTTTTGATTTGATTGGCCTTAAAGCCAATCATCTCTAAATTTGTGCAGCGCCCTAATGCCTCAGGCAAATGTTCAAAGCGATTATTCGAGGCGAAAATTATCTTTAAATGCGATAAGCGGTGTAAATCCTCGGGCAAAGTGCTCAGTTGATTATTCGATAAATCGAGGATTTCGAGGGAATCGGCTAAATCAAAAATCTCCCGCGGGAACTCGGTTAAATCCTCAACCAATTGTAAACGTGTGATCCCTTGTAACTGCCCTGCCCTTAACTGCGCTAACGTCTGCACTTTGCTACCCAAGTTAATGAAAAATCGCGGCTATGGTAGCGTATAAATCGACAAAGCTAAACGCAGGATCTGCAATCAAAGGGCGGCACAATTGGCCTTAAGACAACTTTGATACTATAGGTAAAACTTGGGGGAGCTATCCAGAAACTCGAAAACAGATTAGCATGTGCACCAATATGGAATGCCCAGTCAACTCATCACAGGACAATCATGCGGACACATTTTCGCCAAACGCACTCTTTTACAGTGCTTATGCTTGCCATGCTAATGGCCCTACTGAGCGGTTGCGCTACAACATCAGCAAGCCCATCAACCACTGAATTCAATGCCACAGCAAGTGATGTCAGTAACGATAACGACCACTCGCCACAACAGCATCAAACACCACCCGCAGTGATTGAGCAGTACAGCGATGTGTGGGAAAAGATCCAACACGCCAATACCATTGATGTCCATGATGATGCCGAAGTACGTAAACAGCGTAACTTTTTCGATGATAAACAAAAATTTATGAATCAGGTTGGCGATCGCGCCGAGCCATTCTTGTATTACATAGTCAGCCAGCTCGAAGCGCGTAACATGCCATTAGAATTGGCGTTATTGCCCATAGTCGAAAGTGGCTATAACCCTTTAGCACAAGCTAACGGCCCCGCAGGACTGTGGCAAATGATCCCTGCTACTGGACGTAATTTTGGCTTAACGGTGAATTCAGCCTACGATGGCCGTAAAGATGCGCTGGCCTCAACCGATGCAGTGCTCGACTATCTACAGCACCTATACGACACCTTAGACAAAGACTGGATCAACGCCGTCGCCGCCTACAATACCGGTGAGCTAGTGATCAAAGCCGCCATTGATAAAAACAAAGCCAAGGGCAAACCTACGGACTTTTGGTCACTGGGTATCCCCGCTAAGCGAGTACAAACAGTCCCTAAGTGGCTGGCATTTATTCAGATTATTCGAAATCCCAACCACTACGGTTTAAAAGTCCCTCCTATTGCTAACCGCCCTTTCTTGGAAAGAGTGCCAGCACCTAATGGCGTAGATATTGGCCAGATTGCTAATGCAGCAGGGCTCAGCAAAGCAGAATTTAAAACCTATAACCCAGGCTTTCGCCAAGGTGTAATCCCCAGCAAAGGTAAATATCAAATCGCCTTACCACTGGAAAACATAGGTCATTATCAGGAAAATCAAGACAAGCTCTACGCTCAAAAACGCTATGACAGCCAAAGCTATATCGTCAAATCTGGCGACAGCCTAGGCACAATCGCAGCCAAGTTTGATATGTCAGTGAAAGCATTAAAACAGGCCAACAATCTGACATCTGACCGCCTAAAAATCGGCCAAGAGCTCACACTGTTAACGCCAATGGCAGGCAATGATAATGAGCCTGAACCCACTAAAACCAAGGCGAAGACAGATAAAAAAGTGAGCAATAAGTCGTCGACCAAAGCTAAAGTGACTACCTCAACATCGGCCGATAAACCTGCAGTAAAAGCGACCACTTACAAGGTGAAATCTGGTGATTCGCTGGATAAAATCGCCCGTAAGAATAAGGTTAAACTGGCTGACTTAATGAAGTGGAACCAGCTCAATGGCAAAAGCATTATTAAGCCAGGCCAAGAACTGAAAATTTCCGAATAACGATTGTAGTTTGAACGGCAAAAAGCCCAACAAAGCGCGGTTCCCAAGCGCTGTGTTGGGCTTGTTTCTATCCCAATATCAGAGTTAACCGCCACAGTTCAGCGTTACTGCTCAGTTGACCTAACCAATGCTCTCGGACAATCATTCCAAAACAAACCACTCCAATTGCAGCGCCATTATTTTGTGTCTTTCTTCGCTAAACCAAGGGGATACAATTGCTGCTTAAACATGCCAACAGGCATGTAATCGCCCACGACACCATATTGCTCTGGCCACTCTTTCTGACCTCGAACTGCAGTCCCAAATAGGTAATCTAAAAAAGAAAAATGGGCAGCATAGTTACGGTCGATTGCCGCCTTATCGGAAGCATGGTGCCAATGGTGGAATTGCGGACTGACAATTAAGTAACGTAGCCAGCCAAAGTTAACCTGCACATTGGCATGGTTAAAGACCGCCTGCACGCCAACGATAATCACATAAATACTGATGATGTCTTTGGAGAATCCCAAGATAAAAATCGGCGTGAGCACTAAACAACGGGTAGCAATCAACTCAAACATATGTTGCCTTGAGCCAGCCAACCAATCTAAATGTTTCGCGCTATGGTGCACCGAATGGAAGCGCCACAGGAAAGGAATTTCATGGTAGGCACGGTGCGCCACATATTGCATTAAATCGGCGACCAATAAAATCAACAACAGTTGCAACACAAAGGGCAGACCCGCGATAAAGCTTTGCACTGTGCTGGAAATGGCCCAAGAAAAGCTCGACTGCACAAATTGGTTTGCCACCAATAATACAAATCCAATCGCTAAATGATTCACCAGAAAATGATTCAAATCCCCTTGCCACTCGGGTCTCAATATTGGCTGTTCAGGTTTATGGGGTAACCATTTCTCGATAAAAATGAAAATTAAGGTTGAGCCTAATAAGTCTAAAATAAACCAATCCAAACCCAGTGAGACCTTATGATTGGCAAAAGGCTCGACCTCGACTTGATGGCCACCGAAGGCGATCGCTAAGCTCACAAATACCCAAGCCACAAAGCCAAATCGTTTATTTTTATTTCGAATAAAATTCAATAAACCTAAGCTGCCCGACACCACTAAGGCGACAAATATCAAACTACGAATAACATCGACGTTATAGCTTTGGCGTAATTCGGGAGTGGTGAGATATTCGGGGAAATGAAATGCCAATACACCCAGAAACGATAATATGGCTAACATACACGCTATGGTGCCGCTGATACTGCCTTCACCAATTTGGAAATGGCCGTCTTTAAATCCTTTACTCATCACAGTGAACTCCTTTTCCTATATTGCTCGCGTTATTCACATCACAGCGTTATCCACATCACAGCAATGCTCGGCTTAATTTTTGCCGATCAGCCTACATTAACCCCGCAGCCACAATCAATAAAAAGTGAATGCTAAGACAATAATGCTCAATCTACTAAGCCCACTAAAACGAGCACACAAAAAAACAGCCAAAAAAAGCGCTACCTAAGTAGCGCTGTTTTATTAGAGCCGTTCACTCACCTTAGCGGTTAGATCTTAATCAAGTTATAACCAAAGCTAGTAGAAGGATCTTTATTCAGCACCATAGTCACATTGTCTTCATTGCTGAAATCCATTAAATCGGATGCATAGACAACGGTTTTAGTACCGTTTTCCACAGCGATAACTTTAATAGAATATTCGCCAGCTGGCACAGTCACTGACTGAGGGCTCGCAGGATTGACCGCGGTGATCTTATTTACAGCCGTTTCAATCGTGTCATTTGCCTTTAAGAAATACACGGTTAGATTGCTTTTATCGGCAAAACTCACAATGTCGAACTTAAAGCTATAGGGACTTGGCGTCTGAGTTTGCTTCATCTCCATCGCCTTTACTTGGCTGCCCTGCTCGGTCGTTTGCTCATAGATGAAGATGGTTTTAATGTCATCTTGGTTAAGGGTGATCAACACGTTATCGAGCAATTTATTTTGCGTACCGTGGTCGAACACACTCACACCAAAATCATTAAACTCAGCACCTTGATAGCTAGTCACCCCAAAAGATGGCACTTCGCTAAACAGAGTATCTTGCTTACTGCTAGCCACTTTCACATCGATAATGTGCGAACCTAAACCGTTAAAGACGCGATAATCGACACTCGCTTCTAATGCCACATGGTTGCGAACATTGGTGGTTGAATCGACACTGTCCAAGGTGATTTTTGAATCCGAAGCACCAAAACCTTCACGGATGATCAGCTTATAAGGCACCTTAGAACTGAATTTAATGTTCGCCGTTGTATAAGAAACATTGGTTGTTCCCGCTGGTGCGAGGTAAACCTTATATTCACCCGTATCCATCACTTGCGGCTGCGACACTTCACCATAAGCCACACTGCCTAACATCACGGCATCGGCAAAGGTTTGGGTCGACTTAGAAACATAAGCGTCAAAGGCTTGGGCATGAACTGCAGTATTGGCAATCAAAAGCTGCATTTTACTGTTTTCAGCCACTTCGTTGAGCTTATCGAGTTCAGTGCGAGAATAGTTGATATTAAGTAATTTAGGTTCGGTAAAATCACCATGTAATACAAAGAAATGGTCCGTTGCAACTTTCAAATCGATATTTTCTTTATAAATAGAGATATCTTTATCAGAGGCATCCTTAGCCATCACTTCAATCGCAGTCACGCCAGCCGTCGACGTAAATCGCGGCATAGTGTCCCCATAGATCACACTTTCATAGGTTTTATCGGCAACTTTGAGTGCAGTAGCAGTGCTTCCAGCTGAAGCATTATAGAATTGCACATAGGTGGCATTTTGATCTGTGCCCTCTTCATTATTATCATCTGAGCCACATGCCGTTACCGCTAAACAGGCAACAGCCACCGCAGCGAATCCCTTTAGCTTACTTTTTATCATTGTTTCCCTCATTAGCAGACAAAAATTCAGTTCAATCTACGCAGTTATACAATGACAACAATGGCAATTTCCACTAAAAACAAAAACAAATATTTTACAAACCCAAACACTTAACAAACATTTCAATAACACAGCAAAAAGTGATACAAACCACACTTTTCAGGCCCTTAATTGATACAAATGCGGCTGCTGATACTTTTGCTCGCCTCTCAAAAATTCTGCTCCAGTGGAAAATGGCTGATCTATCGAACACCTCTCTTTTAGGCTTAAAGCGACTATGGATAAACTATCCTCAGACGGTACAAACCTTGTTCGACTAATGCGATTAGGTTACTCTCGCATCGCCAATTAAGCCTTTGGGATGGATAGGATTTGCAAGGGATTCTCAACTACTACAAACAATGTTTTCAACACGATAGTGCTGAAATCAATCTCTGGTCTAGCCACAAGCTTGCCGAGCAAGATCAGCTATTACTCCAACATGAAGACGAGTTAAGCAGTGGCTTCCTACCCCGCTTGCCAGTACCATTTGCTCCCGCCAGTGCATTACTAGCACGTAGCGCTTTGTATTTACGCGAAAAGGTATTATTGCACTGCTGTCTGTTTTTCTGCGGCACAGTCGACCTTAATGGCGAAAAACGTAAAGTCGTGACGCCACTGCTGTACCGCGAATGCCAATTACAGGCTGACGGCGATAATCTCTACCTAGAGAGCAATAACACTCTAGCTGGCAGCGGACCATTCACTATCAATGAAGCTCTATTAGAAAAATTAGTCGTTGAAGGACATAGCCTAAGCCAAGATTTACGCGATAATCCAACGGATGTCAGTGGCTGGATATCTTGGCTGCGGGCGGGCCAAGCCGATGTTGATACCAGTCATTTATTGCATTTTCCCAAGCTGATCGATGAGGCTGAATTCACTAGCTTATGCCGTAAACGTGGGCAGTTTCTTGTCAGTCGAAGCCAAATCATTTTGGCAGAACGTTCGATCGCGAGTCGGGGCATTTTGCACGAACTCGACAAACTAATGACAGCGCCAGAACCATCAGCACCGCTTAAAGCGCTATTCGCAGAAACACAACAAACAACATCAATCAGCGCCAGTGAAGACACACAAGAGGCTTATCTTCCTGGGTTATTAAGCCGCGCGCAAATTCAGGCCTTAAAGATTGCGGCCAATCATACTTTGGGGCAGATCTCAGGCCCACCGGGAACAGGTAAGAGTTACACCATAGCTACAGTGGCAGCAGAGCAGGTATTAAGGGGTAAATCTGTCCTCATCGTCGCCCACACCGATGTAGCTGTTGATGTGATTGCCGATAAATTGCAACAACAATTCCAGCTAGGGAGCAGCCTTATTCGAGCAGGCTCGCCGCAGTTTATAAAAGTCCTTAAAAACCAGATTGATGAAATGCTCCATGGTCAGCATCCTGCATCTGATGAAGCCGTCTCGGATAGGTTGCTACTCAATGCAAAACAACAACTTAATACCGTGACTCGTCAGCAAGTCAAAATGGAAGCGGGCTTTATACGTCATTGCCGCCATGCCATACGTCGCGGCCAAAAACTGGCGACCTTACAAAAAGGACAATCCCGTTGGCGCTTAGGATTTTACAACTGGGCTTACCGTGCAGGTATCAAAAGGTTTGCCCAGCAATGGAATGAACTCGATAAATTAACGGCCCTCATCACGCAAAAAGAAGACTTAAGCCTCAAATACTTACAATTAGCAACTCACTATCGATTAAACCAATTACTCAAACATAAGCGCAGTACGCTGGTGAGTTTTGCCAGTGCGTTACGCGCTCGGCAATCCGCTAAGCAACTCGACGGCTTCTACAAGACGGATTTTGATGCCTTAAAACAAACCTTTCCCATTTGGTTATCTAGCCTTGCCAGCTTGCATAAAGTGCTGCCCATGGAGCAGCAAATGTTTGATTTAGTGATTATTGATGAAGCCACACAAGCCAATATTGCCGCATGTTTACCGGCCTTGCAGCGAGCAAAGGCGGCACTGGTGGTGGGAGATAGCAAACAACTGCGCCATTTCTCGTTTTTATCCCGCGCAAAACAAACTCAAATCCAGACCCAACTCGGACTCGCCCCGGATTGTCGCGGCCTAATGAGCTACCGTGATGCCAGTATGCTCGACTTAGCGTCACAGTCCCTCGCGAGCCAATCCCAAGTGGTATTTTTAAATGAGCATTTTCGGAGTAAACCTGAGCTGATCCAATTTAGTAATCAGCAGTTTTATCAAGGCATGCTGAAGATTATGCAGCACAGACCTTGCACAAGTTCAGGGCACTTACACAGAGTCCACGTTACTGGCAGCCGTGATAGTAAGGGAATTAACGCCATAGAAGCGGAGGCATTAATTCAAAAGTTAGCTCAACTGATTGATGAACAAGAGAATGTATTAGTGCCCTCCAGCATTGGTGTGCTCTCCTGTTTTCGCAATCAAGCAGAGTATTTATCCCAGCAGATCCTCACGCGCTTTAGCGCACAACAACTCGAGCGTCACCACTTACGGATTGCCACGCCCTTTGGTTTTCAAGGGGAAGAGCGCGATATTATGCTGCTGTCGTTTAGCATTACGGCCAACGACAGCCGAGCCGCCGTGTATTTAAATCGAGCCGATATGTTCAATGTCGCCATCACCCGCGCTAAACAAATGCAGTGGCTATTTTTATCGGTACAAGCGCATGAACTCCCCAACAATAATTTACTGGCAACTTACTTAGCATCGGCGGGCCAATTTCAAGCGGCACACAATTATGTCGATTCCCTCGATACCTTCGGCCAGTCTGTGGCACTCGCGATTGAAGCAAAAGGCATAACAGTCTGGCGCGCCTACCATATGGCGGGGCTAGAACTGGATATTCTGTGCCGCTATGGTAACCAATATTTAGCAATAGATTTAATCGGTTACCCAGGGCCTTGGGCGGACTTTTTCGAGATTGAACTGTATAAACTGTTACAGCGCGCGGGGATTAAACTTATCCCCGTCAGCTACGGGCTATGGTGCCAACAGCGAGAACTTTGTATCCAACATATTTGTCAGCAATTGGGAATAACACCGTAAGCGTAACGCCAACCACACATTCCAATCCTAACTGATCAACTTTACCCTGTCTGCCATTATCAACTGCCAGGGTAATCATCATGCACCGTACCAAAGAACAATGGCTGGCCTTGTTTGCCGAGCAAGCCCAAAGTGGTCTCACCCAAACTGAATTTGCAAAACGTCAGGGCATCATTCCTACATATTTTAGTTATCGCAAGCGTCAGTTGTTGGCGTTTCAGGATGATGACGGTGGCTTTGTTGA
>NZ_JAKKRO010000043.1:0-41831 GCF_025654235.1 Shewanella sp. SM32
ATCGCCATAGCGGCATAAGGTTCGTGACACCGGCGCAGCGGCATCAGCAACAAGATGTCGCTCTGCTGGAGAAGCGTAAAGCGGTATATGAACAAGCTAAGTCAGACTACCCACAACGGTGGGCTGGCAGAGCAACCAGAAACTGGAGCCCTATAGGGCCAGTAAGTTTGAATCCGGAGCGGGAAATCGTGCAGGCTCAGGCAGCAGCATAAAACGGGAAAATCGGACAACTACCTTGAAAAACTCCGACTGTCACATGCCAAAAGTGACCAGTGCTGAAGGTAAGAAGTTTACCGATCATAAAGTGGGCAATCCATTCGACCGTTTTGAAGAAACCTGTGCAACTTGCCATAGCCAGACTAAAGAGTTTTTGGTTGGCGTGACTAATGAGCGTAAAGCCAAAGTCAAAGAAATGAAGTTGAAAGCGGAAGAGCAATTAGTCAAAGCACACTTTGAAGCAGAGGCTGCGTGGAAAGCTGGCGCAACTGAAGAAGAAATGAAACCCATACTGACAGATATTCGCCACTCACAATGGCGTTGGGATTTAGCGATTGCTTCCCATGGTGTTGCAGCTCACGCACCGGATGAAGCATTGCGTATTCTGGGAACTTCGGTAAGTAAAGCTGCTGATGCTCGTGTTAAGTTAGCGCAATTACTCGGTAAAAAAGGCATCACAGATCCTGTTGCGATTCCTGATATCTCTACTAAAGCTAAAGCACAAGCAGCCTTAGGTATGGACATGAAAAAGATGAATGCTGAGAAAGAAGCATTTAAGAAAGACATATTACCTAAGTGGGATGAAGAAGCGAAAAAACGCGAAGCCACTTATAAGTAGGTTTTAATCAATCGCGGTTGAGTTTTCGATATGAGCTAACCCCTCATGCAAACAAAAGCCCTCGCTGACTCAGTGGGGGCTTTTTTATGGAAAAAATATCGAGTAATGTCAGGCGTTGGTCATGCTGGCTGAAGAAATACCACGGGCTAAGTCGCTATTTGATCAGTTTTAATAATGCCCTAAAGCGCTCGCCTTGGGCTTGATGTTGTAATTCAAATAATAGCGATTCCACGTTAGTTAATAGGGCGCCTCTGGCCGTCATCATCTGAATACCCAGTTTTTTATTATCGGCACTGCGTGACGAGACGCCATCTGCGACGAGATGCACCGAATATTGCTGTTCGATAAGGTCACAACAGGTTTGGTAAACACACACATGGGTTTCAATACCCGCGAGTATGACGTGTTTGCGATTCGTCTTAGTTAATGCCTTTGCAAACGCGTCACAGTGCCAGCCGCTAAAATGCTGCTTGGCAATGGGTGAGCTGGTTTTCGCAAGTAAAGTTTGCAGCTCAGGGCTAGTTGCTCCGAGTTTATCGGGTAGCTGTTCTAACCACAGTATTGGAATTTCAAATAATTGTGCGCCTTGGATTAAGGTCTGTAGTTGTTGATGCAGCTTGTCACTGTTATCCATGATTTGTGCAAGTTTTCCTTGCACATCGACGATAACGAGAACACATTCTTCTGGTTTTAACATCGGGCCTTCCTTCTGCGCTTGATGATTGTCTTAGTGATGATCTTCGCTTTTGTTTAAGAGCTTGTGTTGTGATGCTCAGATTTCATCTCGATTTACGCTTCCCCCAGTAGACCCTAATTTAACCTTGTTACCAATAGGCCTAAGGTCGAATAGCTGTCGCACTTAAACTGCTCACTAAAAGAGTGCATCGCACCAGTTAGTGCTCGATTATGGTGCATTTTTAACCTTAAAAAATAGTGTTAAACAATTTAAATCAATAATAATCAATGGATTAAATTGTTGGCCTAATGATTGAATTACCTTTGATACAAGTTAATAACAATCGCGTTTTTTTGGAGGTCAGGATGAAACTAGTCAGCGCTATCATCAAGCCGTTTAAGTTGGATGATGTCCGTGAAGCTATCGCCGGAATTGGTATTGAGGGCATGACGGTGACCGAAGTGAAAGGTTTTGGCCGTCAGAAAGGGCATACAGAGTTGTATCGCGGCGCCGAGTATCAGGTGGATTTTTTGCCAAAAGTAAAACTAGAAATTGCCACTAAGGCTGAAAATCTCGACATGTTGATTGAGGCCATTACCACTGCGGCCCATACGGGGAAAATTGGTGACGGTAAGATCTTCGTCGTTGATTTAGAACATGCTATCCGTATCCGTACGGGTGAACTTGATACTGAAGCGCTATAAGGGGCTGACAATGGAAGAATTAACGAAATTAGGCGGTACAGTCACTGAACTACGCTTTGCACTCGATACCTTTTACTTTTTGATTTCTGGCGCTTTAGTCATGTGGATGGCGGCGGGATTCGCTATGTTAGAAGCGGGTTTAGTTCGCTCTAAAAATACCACTGAAATTTTAACTAAGAACGTTGTGCTGTACGCGATTGCCTGTGTGATGTATCTGTTGGTTGGCTATAACATCATGTATGTGGATAACACTGAAGGTGGCTGGTTACCGTCAATTGGCACCTTAATTGGTTCGCAATCAGCAGATGCGAGCCATGCATTAGAATCTGACTTCTTCTTCCAAGTTGTATTTGTGGCAACGGCGATGTCAATTGTCTCTGGTGCTGTGGCGGAACGGATGAAGTTGTGGGCTTTCTTGTTCTTCTCTGTGGTGATGACAGCGGTTATCTATCCAGTAGAAGGTTATTGGACTTGGGGCCAAGGTTTTATCGCTAAACTGGGCTTTGTAGACTTTGCTGGTAGCGGTATTGTGCATATGACGGGGGCGACCGCGGCGATTGCTGGCGTAATATTGCTCGGTGCGCGTAAGGGGAAATACGGGCCTAATGGTCAAGTGAATCCTATTCCAGGCTCTAACTTGCCAATGGCAACCTTAGGTATGTTTATTCTGTGGATGGGCTGGTTTGGCTTTAACGGCGGATCGCAATTAATGGTGTCGGATGCGGCGAATGCAAGCTCAGTGGCGAAAGTGTTTGTGAATACCAATACTGCAGCGGCTTTTGGTGCTATCTCTGCTCTTATCGTGTGTAAGATGATTTGGGGTAAAGCGGATTTGACCATGATCCTTAACGGTATTTTGGCTGGATTAGTGGCGATTACGGCAGATCCTCTCTCGCCTTCATTGTTAATGGCGGGTGTGATTGGTTTAGTGGCGGGCGGCGTGGTGGTGTTCTCGATTGTGGGCTTAGATCGCATTAAGATCGACGATCCCGTCGGTGCGATTTCAGTACACGGTGTGGCTGGTTTCCTTGGCTTAATGTGTGTGCCATTATCCAATGCCAATGCAAGTATTACCGGACAGTTGACGGGGGCAGCGATCATTTTCACTTGGGTATTCTGCTCATCATTTGCAGTCTGGTATGTGATTAAGATAACCATGGGGATCCGTGTTACTGAGGAAGAAGAATACAACGGTATGGATGCTTCTGACTGCGGTATTGATGCCTATCCTGAGTTTGTTACGGTCAAAAATGCGGGCTGATTAAACTTGCACATTAACGCGTGATTCACCTTGATGCTTAGCTTGGATCGAGGGATAGTGAAGCAGAGCTTAGGCTCTGCTTTTTTATGGGTAATCACTGTGATTGAAGTTTAAGTACAGGGTCATAAGCTTAATTACTGAGCAATTCTGTTTTCTTGCATAAATTAAGGAGTGTTCTATGAGCTTGAATATAAAAACAATAGGTCAATTTTTGCGACTAAGTCTTATCGTCATTTCTGGCTGGATATCGGTTTCTGCCTTTGCAGGAGAAGTGATCGTTAATCGCTCAAGTGAGCCTGTCGATGCCTTTGCCGTGCGTGATCAAGTGCTCAAGGATTTTGAATGGCAGGAGTCGCTTCGTCGCCAGCAGCAAATCCAAATTCTGCAGGCTTTACCCTCAGGTTGCGTTACGGTCATGAAACCCTATCGACATTTTACCTGTGGAGAGCATAACTATCGGCCGTATGATTATCAGCAGCGTGAGTTATACATAGAAGTTGACCGACCTTCACAATAGTTAATTCGTTAAATTATTTGCAATTATTTTCAATCGATCGCGATTATCATTTTTTGTAACCATTTTATGTCGTCTTTTTCACCATTTGTAATAAGCTCAAATAGGAGCTAATGGTGTGGGAGGGCGTATGTCGAAACTATTCCGAGCCGTATACTTGAGTACGATCTTGAGCGTTGTATTCAGTCAATTGTTTGCTTGTAGCTCGACGACCATTGAGCCTAATCCGTCGGATCTTGAGTCGTTACTTGCCGATTCACTGTTTACCCCTGTGGCCGATATACCTTCTGTTGCGGATATCTTTTATCTGCCACCCGAGGTTGTGACAGACGTAAAACGTCGCTATGGGATATACACTTTGTCACACAATAACAACATGTTAGCCAATGAATGGTTAGCTAGTTATATCAATGCGAGTCAAACCAATAGCGCTAACATTGATTTTCGATATCAAGATAATCTGACCCAAATTGCCCGTGAAACCTACGCCCAAAAGGCGGGTAATTGCATGTCTTTAGTGGTCATGACTTCTGCGTTAGCGGACATATTGAATGTGAGTGCTGAGTATCAAGATATTGCGATAGAACCCGTATGGGATAAGCAAGGTGATTTCTATTTAATCAATGGGCATGTGAATTTACGCTTACTTCCACCTGAAAACGCACATTCAGTTTATGTGTCATCTGCCGCAGTTTTAGTGGACTTTATGCCGGAGCGAGCTCTACGGGGATACGGTAAAACCCAAGTGGATCGGCAGACCTTAATCAGTATGTTTTACAACAACATGGCGGCAGAGTCTTTGGTGAACGGTGATTTAGACAGGGCCTATGCCTTGATCAAAGCGGGTTTAAAAGTCGGCCAGTTTGTTCCTTCACTCAACACGCTCGCCATTATTTACCGGCATAAAGGTGATGAAAAGCGGGCCGAACAGGTTTATCGCTATGCACTCAAGTTTGATGCGAAGAATCTGACAACGCTTTATAACTTAGCCTTGATTTTAGGGGAGCAGGGGCGGCTTGATGAATGGGCCGAAATTAATAAAGTGCTTGAATTAGCGCGAATACGTAATCCCTATTATTACTATGACATGGGGCAGCAAGCCTATGATGAGCATCAATACGACGAGGCCTTGGCTTGGTATCAAAGGGCGTTGGCAAAAGCGGATTATCGTCATGAGTTCTTCTTCGGTTTATCTAAAACCTACTGGGCGCTGGGGGACGAAAAGCGTGCCAAACTGAATATGGATAAAGCCTTGGCTTTGAGTCGAGATGAGTCAGAGCGTCAACGCTATCAGAGCAAGTTACAAGTCATGTTACAGCATTAGCATTTGCCCGCTCTTTTCTATAGAGAGCTGGCCATCAATTATGCTTATTACGGGTAAACATCTTTGCTTGCTAACATAGGGCACCTAAATACACTTGCAGCAAATATGTTTATTCCTTTTTATCCGCCATATTCGATTTTGTTCATCAAGGCTGTGAGTTAGCTGGCATATTTGAATTTTTATTTTTTTAAAATATATTAAAACAATAAGTTATATTTGATTTTTTGAAATGGAGACAACTTGGTTGCATTGGCGCTTGAGACTCGATAAATTGAACTCAGTATTGCAGTTGAGATCCCTTATCGCAGCGATAGAAATAGCCTAAAACACCAGCGTTGGAGCAGTAAAATTATGTATTACCAAAATGATGACGTTCGCATTAAAGAAGTAAAAGAGTTACTTCCACCTATCGCGATTCTTGAACGATTTCCTGCTTCCGAAAAAGCCTCTGCGACTGTGTTTAATGCGCGTAATAGTATCCATAATATTCTGGCTAAGTCTGATGATCGTCTATTAGTGGTGATTGGGCCTTGTTCTATCCACGATCCCAAAGCTGCGTTGGAATATGGACAGCGTTTGGTCTCACTGCGTGAACGTTATAAAGATCAACTCGAAATTGTGATGCGAGTGTATTTTGAAAAACCAAGAACCACAGTGGGTTGGAAGGGGCTGATTAATGATCCTTACATGGATAACAGCTTTAAACTCAATGATGGTTTACGCACCGCCCGTAAATTATTAGTGGATTTGAACGACAGCGGTATGCCAACCGCGGGTGAGTTTCTTGACATGATCACCCCACAATATATGGCTGATTTAATGTGCTGGGGAGCCATTGGCGCCCGTACGACAGAATCTCAAGTACACAGAGAGTTAGCCTCGGGTCTTTCTTGTCCGGTCGGCTTTAAAAATGGTACTGATGGCACGATCAAAGTTGCTATTGATGCGATAGGTGCTGCCAATGCACCACACCATTTTTTATCTGTGACTAAGTTGGGCCATTCGGCGATCGTTTCGACTAAGGGCAATCCTGATTGCCACATTATTTTACGGGGTGGCCGCGAGCCCAATTATAGCACGCCGCATGTCACTGAGATTAGCCAGCAATTGTTAAAAGCAAAGCTTGCCGACAACATCATGATCGACTTTAGCCATGCGAATAGTAGTAAAGAGTATCAACGTCAGTTAGTGGTTGCTGAAGATGTAGCTGGTCAAGTGGCGGCGGGAAATACTGCTATTTTTGGTGTTATGGTAGAAAGCCATTTAGTGGAAGGTCGTCAAGATCTTATTGAAGGTCAAGAGTTATGCTATGGGCAGAGTATTACCGATGCGTGTATTGGTTGGGATGATACCGAGCGTCTATTAGCCATTTTGAACCAAAGCATTATCGAACGCCGTCAGGTTTAATTGTCTGCTCGAGCGAACATAAACCGCAACTATACCTGAGTTAGCCGTTAACGATTGCGGGTTAAGTAAAAACAAAGGCGCTATCCTGGCGCCTTTGTTTTATCTATTTATTGCTTATTTCAACAATGTATTCATTTGCTTTGGCTAAGCTACCAAAGGCGGCAATAAGGTTGTTTCTACCTTTATCTTGTATCTCTGGATTGCCTGATTCGATCATCATCCACACCCAAGTTTGGATCAGTGGTAATGGCGGGTATTGAACTTTAGCGGAATCCAACATAAAGCTTCCTTTGATCTTAATTTAATTTGTTTATCTTAATATTCTCGCTAGAACTTGGGCGTATGAATCGCAAAATCTAGCGCGTAGAGGTTAACAAATTCTATTGATTTGTATAACCGCCTCCATGGCATTTTGGGCAAAACGGCAAAAATAATCAACAGCAGCAACTTTGTGCCAAGCCTTCTTCCATTGCACTCTTATCCTCTTACATACGGCTCTGAGGTTAAGTAAAACGGTACATGCCTGAACACAAATTAGTATAAATTCATTTATTGTGAATACGCCAGTGTAATGCGTAAGTATGATGTTTTGGCTTTAAATACAATCAAAATAGCAGATGAGTATGTCGTGAATAAGTCTATTTGTCTGTCAGGAAAATCTGATTGATTTTATTCAGACTTTGCTAGTTTCGCTTAGCTTATGTCCGGTGTGAACTGTTACAATTGGCATAACTCATTCAAGGTTATGTCCTATGCGCCCAACGTTATATTTTGAAGGTCCAGTCGATAAATTAAACTGGCACGTCATGAAACTGCTTTGGCCTTACTTATTGGAATACAAAGGCCGTATTGCGTTGGCGATGTCATGCCTCATCATCGCTAAGCTGACCAGCGTGGCTCTGCCTTTTATTCTGAAGCATTTGGTCGACACCTTAGATGCCGATAAAACTGCGCAAGCCCTCAGTGTGCCCGTAGGATTAGTGTTGGCCTATGGCGCGGTACGTTTACTAACGGCGATTACGGGGGAGATCCGCGATACCTTGTTTGGCCGCGTAACCGAGCGGGCGATCCGCCGTTTAGGCTTAGCAGTATTCGACCATTTACACCGACTGGACCTCGACTTTCATCTAGAGCGCAAAACCGGCGGCCTATCCCGCGATATTGAACGCGGCACCAGCGGCGTGAGTTTCCTCATGCGTTTTATGGTGTTCAACATAGTGCCAACCTTGCTCGAAATTGTCATGGTGATCGGCATTTTCTTTTATAACTACGGCATTGCGTTTGCGGCAATCACTTTTGTTGCTGTGCTGGCTTATATTATTTTTTCTGTGGTCGCGACCGAATGGCGTACTGAGTATGTACGTGATGCGGCCAAGGCTGACTCGTTATCGAATACCCGCGCCATCGACAGCTTGCTGAACTATGAAACGGTGAAGTATTTTAATAATGAAAAGTATGAGTCGCAGCGCTATGACCAAGCGCTTGAACAGTGGGAAGTCGCTAAGCGTAAGAATCGTTTATCTTTGTTTGCGCTCAATGGTGGACAAGCTGTGATTATCGCTTTGGCGATGACGGCTATGATGGCGCTGGCGGCATACAGAGTCACCTATGGCGATATGACCTTAGGTGATTTTGTGTTGATTAATGCGTTTATGATGCAGCTCTTTTTACCCCTTAACTTCTTAGGTTTTGTGTATCGCGAAATTCGCGGCGCGTTAGCCAATATTGAGCGCATGTTTAGCTTGCTCGATAAACATCCTATGATAGTCGACTTACCCCAAGCACTCGATTTTCAACCCACTAAGGGTGAGTTGATATTTGAAAATGTTAATTTTAGCTACGATGAGCGGCAAATTCTGCGGGACGTGAGCTTTAAGGTTGAAGCCGGTAAAAAGGTGGCTGTTGTAGGTGATAGTGGTGCAGGTAAATCGACCCTGATTAAACTGCTGTTTCGATTTTACGATGTGGACCAAGGTGCGATTAAAATCGATGGACAAGATATCCGCCATCTCACCCAAGATGCGCTGCGGCGTGCCATCGCCATAGTGCCGCAGGATACCGTGCTGTTTAACGATTCATTAGTCGAAAACATACGTTATGGTCGCCCAGACGCGACTGATGAAGAGGTGCGTAACGCGATTAAATTAGCGCACTTAGAGCAATTTATTGCATCACTTGCCCTTGGTTGGGACACAAAGGTGGGTGAGCGCGGCTTAAAACTCTCTGGCGGAGAAAAACAGCGTGTCGCGATAGCAAGGGCCATTTTGAAGGGCTCGCCAGTGCTGGTGTTTGATGAGGCGACATCTTCACTCGATAGTCGCTCCGAGCAAGCTATTTTGTCGGCACTGCGGGAAGTCGCTAAGGGGCACACTAGCCTAGTGGTGGCTCATAGGTTATCGACCATAGTCGATGCCGATCAAATAGTCGTATTAAGCCAAGGAGAAATAGTTGAGCAAGGTAATCATCAGACTTTGCTGTTGGCAAATGGTCTCTATGCCAAATTATGGCGGATACAAAATGAGCAACAACATACTCCTCTGAGCAGTTAATAGCGTAATACAGTTCAGTCTTTATTCAGCTTCGGCTCTCTATACTCAATGCCAACACATCAATCGGAAGAGATCTGGCATGGAAAATATTACACTGAGAGCTAATATTGAAGGCAAAGAAGAAAAAGTCGCCACTGATTGGTATGCCATCATGGCGACATTGAAAAAACGTGGTGTTGATTATGATTCATTGCAACGTATTCATGCTGAATTGAATGCGGGCCTGTTGGTTACAACTCGGCGACTTACCTTGGCTAAAGTCAATCCAGAAATGGTGCTGGCAGGTGTGATCCGCGATATGAACGCGCCGACAAGTGACTTTATGGGTATGCGTTAGGTGTGTTCGCTAGTGCTTTAGTACAGTTTAGGTGAGAACGTACGAGAATAGAGGTGAGCCTCTATTCTTGATGCTCTAGAGAGACTCCAGAGATAAAATATGACTGAATTAAGCTACGCCGTTCAGCTTCCCCGCTTTCCAACCTTCACATAAAAGATTCAATTTAGGTACTGACTCATCTATCAAAGTGAGTCGAATGATCTGCCCTTCGCGAAAACACACCAGTTCACCTTCGATCTCGGTCAGGCGATTACAGCTCTTACAGCTAGTGCTTACAGTTTTACTGGCGGGCAGTTGGCTTACGAAGCTAGATTTCAAAGTGTTTCCTTAAGTTCAATTGTGGGTAAGACATTTGAATAATGTCTCACGTCACGGATCTTACCTCTTTTGTGATACGCATTCAAATATACCTTATGTAAACCCTATATAAACGAAAGTTGTATTCGCCATTAACCGCGAGGGTTCGCGGCTACTTATCCATATGTGCATAGTATTTATCGAGTGAAATGGATAAACCGCTATCGAGTACAATTCGGACATGTGAGGGTTTGAGTTGTCTTGGTTCTGTCACTCCGCAAGAGTGCGCAATTAAGGCTAAGTCATGGTGTAAATTATGATTATAGTTAGCAACACGAGCCGATTTATCCCTAGGATCGAGTCCTTGTTGTAGCTTGGGATTGTGCGTTGTGATGCCCGTTGGGCAGGTATCTCTATTGCACTGTAAGGCTTGAATACAACCTAGGGCGAACATATTGCCGCGGGCCGATGCGATGAAGTCTGCACCTAATGCTAAAGCCCAAGCGACTCTTGATGGCACTATGAGTTTACCCGAAGCGATGACTTTGATGCGTTTACGCAAGCCTCGTTGGATCAAGACATTAACTAGGATTGGTAAGCTTTCCTTCAGTGGTAATCCGACATAATCCATTAAAGGTTGTGGTGCAGCGCCTGTGCCGCCATCGGCACTGTCTAAAGTAAAGAAGTCGGGGGCAGAGTCTTCGCCACGACGTTCGATTTCATCACATAAATCTTCGAGCCACTGTACGTCACCGAGTACGGCCTTAATGCCCGTTGGTTTACCGGTAACTTCACGTACTCGTTCAACCATATCCAAAATATCGTTCACGGATTTGAATTCAATATGACCATTAGGGCTAATAGAGTCATAACCCTGAGGAATACCGCGGATATGGGCAATTTCAGCTGTGACTTTGATCCCTGGTAAAATGCCACCTTTACCCGGTTTAGCCCCTTGACTCATTTTAATTTCAAACATTTTGACTTCGGGATGAATGGCTATCGACTTGAGCTTTTCATCGTCTAAATGTCCGTGCTCATTACGTACACCGTATTTGGCTGTTCCAATTTGAAAGACGATATCGCAGCCACCTTTTAGATGATAAGGGCTCAAGCCGCCTTCACCTGTGTTAAGCCAGCAACCCGCCTGCGCTGCACCGTGGGAAAGGGCGGTAATTGCTGGGCGCGATAGAGCCCCAAAGCTCATGGCTGAAATATGACAAATAGCTTGAGTCGTATAGGGTTGGCGGCAATTGGTGCCAATTGTCAGTGGATGAATGGGTGTGATCTCTTCATCTTGGGTTGGGAAGGCGGTATTCATAAACATAATGGTACCAGCATTATCTAAGGGGCGAGTTGAACCAAAGGCGATAGTTCTATCGACATTTTTAGCCGCGCGGTAAACCCAACTGCGTTCTGCACGGTTGAATGGCAGTTCTTCTCTGTCTTGGGCGAAAAAGTATTGTCTAAAGAACTCGCCTTGTTTCTCGAACAGATACCGAAAGCGACCAATTACTGGGTAGTTATGTCTTACCGCTTGTTTGGTCTGCATTTTATCTGCGATATACATGTAAATAACCGCGAGTACAGCGAGTCCTATTACAATCAAAAACAGCCCTGAAAATAGATCGAGTCCCCACATAAACCAATTGAGTTCACTCATGTTATTTATCCTTATTCTTGTCCGTAACGGGTGGCGATCAAGCTCGCAGGTTGGTCATCATTAAGAGAGAGTAAAAACAGCTGGCTATAGTCATCTTCGCTGATCGCTTGGATCTCTGGTCCGCCAAGGGCTTTAATGATCAGTGGGACAGTGTTTGAATGCCCAACGATGAGTGTATTGCCCTTTACAGCATGCACTTGTTCGACAATGTGTTGAATATGTCCTTCGATAGGTTTGGCTGCTTCTACTATCGTCACAGGTAAATGGCGAGCCTCGGCGATGGGCGCGAGTGTTTGTTGGGTTCTTAGGTATTGAGTCGCAATAAGTTGCGACAGCGGCGTGCGGCTCAAGGCAGTGATCAGTGATGCTGCGCGTATTTCTCCCTTGGGTGATAACTGCGGGTTATTGGCTGGCGTGTCGGCTTTTTCCGCATGTCTGACTAAAATAATTAGTCTGCTCTCCGCATGAGCTTGGCTAATGGGAGTAAAGCCGAGGCAAGTGAATATGACGAGGCTTGTTAGCAGGCTAAAGCGTTTTATATTGATACCCAGATTATGCTTAAAATAGTGCTTAAGGATTAGTGTAAACTCGTGAAAGCGGAAATGACTCAAACTGCGGCCTGCTGCCATGGTGTAACATCCTTTTCTATTGGCTTATGTCTAAGCTCAGCGATAGTAATGATCTGCATTGCGGTGGGTTGGCGCTTTATGCACCTTATTAAAGAATGAACCCACTTAATTTATGTGGGCCTTATCATGGCCTTGTGGTCAGATGGTACTTCAATTCTAAAAATTACTAAAGCTGGTTAAATTTTGGTCGATAATTAAGTCGACCCGAATTGAATGGATAGTCATCATGGAAATCAATAAACCCCCTCAAGTGCAAAGTACTCCTTTGCCACAGAAAAAATATGCTGAAAACACGGCGTCTAAGGGCACCGAAGTGAGTGATTCGAAGGACGCGAAAGCCACAGAAGTAACCTCGAAGCAAACTGCGCAGCAAACGAGCAAGCAGCTGATGAATCAAGCGATTTTATCGGCACAGCAAGATGTGAATATCAAGTCAGGCGATCAGTCTATGGCCTTGCTTTATCGCGCAGCGATAGAGTCGATTAATAAAGAATTAGCGCCCACTATGGGCGAGAACGCGATTCAGACGGCTTACGATAATGGCGTAGATACTTCTCCAGAAGCGACTGCAGATCGTATCGTGAGTTTTGCGACGCAGTTTTTTAGCATTCACCAACAACAAAATTCGGGTATGAGTCTAAGTGATCAACTCGATAGCTTTATGGGGATTATTGGCGGTGCCATCGACAATGGCTTTAAAGAGGCTAAAGATATTCTGTCCGGCCTTAAAGTATTGCAGGGTGATATTGCCGATGGTGTCGATAAAACCTACAGCTTAGTGCAAGAGGGGCTGCAAGCCTTTAGAGATAGCTTTAACAAGAAGACTGATGAGACAGCATAGAGTCCGAGTTAATACCTCAGTATTTTCAGTTCTATATTCAGCGTTATAGTCATAAGCCCCTTATATAAGGGGTTTTTGTTGTGCAGAAAAAAGTCTATGCTGGAAGCCTATTTAACGTTTCGCTTGAGGGCAAGTTATGTGGATTAGGGGACAAGTGATAGAACGTATTGATTGGAGTGATAAGTTATTCTCATTGCGCATTGCTGCCGAGTTAGCTCCATTTATTCCTGGTCAGTTTATCAAGTTAAGTCAAATGCAAGATGATAAGCGTGTGGCTAGAGCCTACTCCTTAGTTAATTCTCCCGATAAACCCTATGCCGAGGTGCTCGCCGTTGCGGTAGAGGATGGCCTGTTATCGCCTCAATTACACAACCTTGCAATAGGCGATGAAATTGAAATTACCTCAACCGCGACTGGTTTTATGACCTTAGCTGAAATTCCTAAGGGTGAACTCCAAGGGAAGCATTTGTGGTTTTTAGCCACAGGAACAGCAGTAGGGCCATTTTTGTCTATGCTCGACACCGATGAACCTTGGGAGCGTTTTGAAAAAGTCGTGCTTGTGTATGGCGTGCGCGAGGCACAGGATTTGGCATATCTTGATAAGCTGCGTAATTTAGAACGCAAATACCCTGAACAATTTACATTAGTCTTGAGTGTGACCCGTAAACCCTTTGCCGATGCTTTACAGTGCCGCATTCCCGAGGGAATAGTCTCGGGTGAAATCGAAAAAAAGGCAGGACTAACCTTAAACGCAGCTGACTCTCAAGTTATGATCTGCGGCAATCCGGGTATGATTAATGGTGCGCAAGCCGCTTTACTCGATAAAGGGTTGGTGAAGAATTTACGCCGTGCTCCTGGGCAAATTACCGTTGAAAAATACTGGTAATCTCAATTTTACATAGAAGGCGAGAGTAAACTTGTTGCCGTTCTTGCCCCTAAAAAGCCATAGCGTTTAATGCAAACAAAAGGAAATTTTTGATGAAGTTGTTAAGTTCTCAAGCTTCGCCCTATGCCCGTTGTGTAAGAGCCTTAATCCAGTATCTAGGGATTAACAATATTGAAGAGCAGTTAGTTAATCCCTTTGAAAACAGCGCAGAATTACTCGATGCTAACCCGTTAGGACAGATCCCATGTCTTATTACCAACGATGGTGTAGCACTATTCGATAGTGAAGTGATCATGCGTTACCTAGATGCAGAGCTTGGCGATCGTAAGATGTTTGGGATCTCAAATAATAACTGGGTGCTGGAGTGTCAGTATTCTTTAGTCAAAGGCTTAATCGATAGCGCGGTGAAATTACGCCAAGAGCAAATGCGTGAAGAAGAAGGCGTGAGATCAGTATTTTGGACTGCACGTTTTGAACAAGCACTGCTGCGCGGCCTTATGCAGATTGAGCTTCAAACTGTGATCACCCAAACCACGATTCAAGCACCGCAATTAGCCTTGATTTGCTTACTCGATTATGTGGATTTTAGACATCCAGAGCTAGATTGGCGTAAGGTTGCACCTGCGACAGCACTTTGGTTCAGTGAAATGCGTGATTTACCTGCATTTATTCAAACTCGTCCCCAATAATCCGCAGAGGATGCTCAACCGTCGGTTGCGCGTCTTCCTCTTGGCCTATCACGGCGATTTTGTTCACCAAAAGCGCCGAATAACTCACGAGTAACCCCATATTCTACTCTGCGATCATTGCCTAGTTGGCGCCTGTCTTCATGGTGTTGATAGCGGCATTGGCAGTTTGCCATAGTGCATTCTTCCATCGGAATTTCGGGCGCATCTTTCGATAAAAATCGTTTTCCAGAAAGCGCTTCAATCTGCTCACAGCAACTGCCGTTATTCACTATGCTCACACTGTGAAAACTGTGAGTTTTATTAATACTGGGATCTGCAGCTTGAGAAGAGTGTTTATGTCTTTTGGGACTAGTATTGAGTTTGAATAAGCCAAATAGCACAATTGCGGCTACGCCTAGCAGCAAAACAGTTAACATAACGCCTCCTGAAAGCATTTTTATCAAATTAAGGTTCAGTTTAGTTTGATTTGAGATAATCTCAAATTTTCAGATTAATACCATTAAAAACATAAAGTTAATTAGCTGCTTGCTCTCAAGTTCTGTATCTATTACTCTTGCGAAACTGATAAGCATTATCATTAATGCGTTAGTGTTCAAATTTTACTGAACACGTCATCACTTTGGGGAGAATTCGGTAATGAAATGGGTAACTTGCGCGGCTATTGTTGGGTTAATGTCGGTTGGGCATTCAGCGAATGCAGATGATAAATTAACCGTTTATTCTTATCGTCAAGCTTTCTTGGTGGAGCCTATCCTGACGCGTTTCACCGAAGAAACTGGCATAGGTGTGAATTTGGTATTTGCTAAAGACGGTATTGCCGAGCGTCTCGTCCGTGAAGGCCGTTTATCCCCAGCGGATCTTGTGCTGACGTCTGATTTTTCACGTTTAGTTGAATTAGTGGATAAAGATCTAACCTCTCCAGTCAAAAATCCCCTGCTAGAGAGCAATATTCCTGCGCAGTATCGCGATCCCGATGGCCAGTGGTATGCCCTGACTATGCGGGTGCGAAATCTCTATACAGCCAAGGATCGTTTAGGCCAGCAGCAATTGACCTATGAAGAATTAGCCGATCCCAAATACAAAGGAAAGATTTGTACTCGCAGTGGTAAACATCCATACAACATAGCGTTAGTCGCATCTATGATTGCTCATCACGGTGAAGCTGAGGCAAAAACTTGGTTACAAGGCGTGAAAACTAATTTAGCCCGTAAACCTCAGGGGAACGACAGGGGGCAAATTGCCGCAGTAAAAGAAGGTGTGTGTGAGATCGCCATTGGTAATAGCTACTATTACGGCAATATGTTGCAGGATCCTGAGCAAAAGGCGATTGCCGAAGCTGTGACGCTCAACTTCCCGAACCAAGCTGACCGCGGTGCCCATGTGAATGTGTCTGGCATGGTATTAACTCGCCATGCGCCTAATAAAGCCAATGCGATCAAATTGATGGAGTTCTTATCCGCCGATGTTGCTCAGAAGGCCTATGCCGATGTGAATATGGAATATCCAGTGAAAGCCGATGTGGCACCTTCATCTTTAGTGGCTTCATGGGGTAAGTTTAAGTCAGATCAATTGCCCATTTTTAAGTTGGCAGAATATCACCAAGCGGCGGTTAAGCTATTAGATGAAGTGCAGTTTGATCTCTAGCTCCAGTGCTAGCGACAAAATGCAGATTTAGGTTATCAGCGCCAGTGATTGGCGCTGTGACGTTTTAAGGATTGACATGATTTTAGGATTAGCCAGAAGCTGGTCGCTTGCTGGTTATGCCGTGGCCGCCTTGCTGGTATTGCCACTATTTGCGTTGATATTTCAAGCTTTTCAGCCTGACGAAGCCGTGTTTGGGCACTTGATGGCAACGGTTCTGCCGACATATATCATTAATAGTTTATTGCTGATTTTCTGGGTGAGTCTGGGGGCGTTATTACTCGCGTTACCTTGCGCTTGGTTGATGGCTCGTTGTGACTTTGTAGGCAGGCGATATTTGCAATGGGCGCTATTATTGCCCCTCGCTATGCCTGCGTATATTGTTGCCTACGTCTATACCGATTTACTCGATTATGCGGGGCCAGTGCAGCGCGGTCTTCGTTCGATATTTGGCTGGGACTCACCGCAGGATTATTTCTTCCCCGATATTCGTACCTTAGGCGGCGCGGCGTGTATGTTGTCGCTGGTATTGTTTCCCTATATTTATCTCTTGGCGCGTACCGCTTTTATGGAGCAATCCTTAAGTTTGGCGCATGCTTCGCGCATTATGGGCTGTTCACCGTGGCAAAGTTTTTGGCGTTTATCTTTGCCTATGGCAAGGCCTGCGCTCGCCGTTGGGGTGGCTTTAGTGGCGATGGAGACGGCCGCTGATTTTGCAACGGTTAACTATTTTGCCGTGCCCACCTTAACGACAGCCGTGTATGACACTTGGTTGGGTTATGGCAATTTGACCGCCGCCGCTAAGTTATCGGCGATTATCTTGCTGGTGGTATTTAGTCTGATTGGATTTGAGCGTTTTGCCCGTCGTAAACAGCAGTTATTCCAAAAACAATCACGTATACAAGTCACTGACTTGTATCGACTCTCGATGACTCAAACCTTGGTCGCACTCAGCTTTTGCGGCATGCTATTGCTATTAGCCTTTCTGTTACCTTTCGGGATTTTATTATCCTATGCGATTGGTTACTTTGAACAAAGCTGGGATAAGAGTTTTTGGCAATTGAGTCTTAACAGCCTCAGTCTTGCGCTGATCACCAGTTTACTCTGTTGCTTAATCGCCTTACTGCTTATGTTCGTTCGCCGGATAAGCCCAAGACAGAGTGATGCTTTGCCCTCACGGTTAGCTTCGACGGGCTATGCCTTACCAGGCACTGTGCTGGCTATTGGGGTATTAGTGCCTTTAACTATGCTAGATTTTGCGATTAACGATCTGGCGGATCTTGTCGGCATAGCAGGTCCTGGTCTTATCCTTACAGGCAGTGTGATGGCATTGATTTTTGCTTTTTGTGTGCGTTTCGTGGCAATTGCGATTGGCAGTGTTGAAAGCAGTTATAAACGCATCTCGCCATCGCTAGACATGGTGAGCCTGACCATGGGGCAAACTCCTAGGCAACTTTTGCGGCGGGTGCATTTGCCTTTACTTGCCAAGGGATTGTTTGCGGGCGCTTTATTGGTGTTTATCGAAAGCATGAAGGAACTGCCCGCTGCGTTATTGCTGCGGCCTATCGGTTTTGAGAATCTTGCAACTTATGTATTCCAGTTTGCGTCCGATGAAAAACTCGAGCACGGCGCATTAGCTGCTATTGTGATTGTACTGGTGGGTTTAGTGCCGCTTATTTATTTAAACCGTTCATTGGAGCATCACAGCTGATGACAAGTACGCTCAAGCTTAAGCAAATTCATAGTGATTATCAGGGCCAGCAAGTACTTAAAGGTTTGAGTTTAACGCTCGCCCAAGGGGAAATCTTGGCGTTGTTAGGCCCAAGCGGTTGTGGCAAGACGACCTTATTACGTGCGGTTGCTGGATTACAGGCCATAAGCCAAGGTGAAATCCAGATTAATGGTCGCATAGTGAGTGGCGATAGCCAGTTTGTACCTAGCGAGCAGCGCGGCATCGGCATGATTTTTCAAGACTATGCGCTTTTCCCTCATTTGACTGTGGCGGAAAATATCCTCTTTGGGGTGGCTAGATTGTCGGGCGCAGAACGTCAGGCACGTTTGGATGAAATGCTAGCCTTGGTCAAACTTGAAGGGTTGGCACAGCGTTATCCCCATGAATTATCTGGCGGTCAGCAGCAGCGAGTTTCGATTGCGCGAGCACTTGCCTATGAGCCACAGTTATTGCTGCTCGATGAGCCTTTTTCCAATATTGATGCCCAAGTGCGCTACGAGATGATGGCGGAAATTCGCAGCATCTTAAAACAGCGTAATGTCAGCGCGGTGTTTGTTACTCATAGCAAGGATGAAGCCTTTGTATTTGCAGATACTTTAGCCATCTTTAATCAAGGCATCATAGTGCAGCATGGTAGTGCCGAAGCCTTATATGCCGCCCCAAACAGCCGCTATGTGGCGGACTTTTTAGGTAGCGGTAATTACTTACCTGCAGCAGTGTTTGATGGGCACAGTGTTGTCACTCCCATCGGTCATTTAACCAGCCTCACGCCATTAAATTTGCCGAGCGAGTTCAGCGGAACAGTATTCTTGCGACCACAGCAATTGACGCTCAGCGCCGATGAACAGGGCGTTGGTACTATCACTGAGCGACGTTTCTTAGGCGCCTTTTGTCATTATTGGGTCAAAATTGAGGCCGCTTCCCATGCTTATTATGTGGAGGTGCGTAGCCAAATGATGCAGCTAAGTATCGGTCAAAAGGTTGGGGTAACGACTGAGCCGCATTCGCTTGTGCTGTTTGAATCTTCAGCATATTCAAACTGTGGGGACCCAATCTAAGCGATGAGTATTTATTCAATGCTGATATAGCATAGCCAACTAAAGTACGACATTTTTGCTTACGTTTAACTTGGGTCTATACGGTATTGGTTGGTGATATTTTAGACCATCCTTGCTACTTTTATCCTCCGGTTTTGGAGGAATTATGATAAAAACAATAAATTCAATTTGCACCCTCGTTATTGTAGCAACGGCAATATCGTCTTCAGGAGTGATGGCCATGGATAGGATCACAGGTAAAGCCTTCGCAACGCGATCAGAAGTGTATGCAACCCAAGGGATGGCGGCGACCAGTCAGCCTTTAGCCACGCAAGTCGCTATTGATATACTCAAGCAGGGCGGCAGTGCGGTCGATGCAGCGATTGCCGCTAACGCTATGTTAGGATTAGTCGAGCCAACGGGCTCGGGTGTCGGCGGGGACTTATTTGCTATCGTTTGGAGCGCAAAAGATAAACGCCTCTATGGTCTAAATGCATCGGGGCGCAGTCCCAAATCCTTAAGTTTTGAAAAGCTTAAATCCCTCGGATTAGACTATTTACCGCCGCTTGGACCTTTGCCGGTTTCTGTACCGGGCACTGTGGACGGTTGGTATGAGCTGCATAATAAGTTTGGTAAATTAGCTATGGCTGATAACCTCGCGCCTGCAATTCATTACGCCCGTGATGGTTTCCCAGTGTCAGAGTTGATTGCCTATTACCTTGATGGCAGTGGTAAAAAACTGGCTAAATTCCCCGGTTTTAAAGAAACCTATATGCCTAATGGTAAGATGCCTACCGTAGGGGAAATCTTTAAAAATCCCGCGCTTGCTAACACCTATGAGAAAATTGCCAAGGGCGGCCGCGATGCTTTCTATAAAGGTGATATTGCCAAAAGTATTGATAAGTACATGAAATCCCAAGGTGGTTATTTAAGTTATGATGACTTAGCCAGCCATACTAGCGACTGGATAGATCCCGTTTCGGTGAACTACCGTGGTTACGATGTGTGGGAACTGCCACCTAATGGTCAAGGCATTGCGGCGCTACAAATCTTAAAAACCATGGAGCCCTTTAATGTGGCTGCCATGGGCTTTAATAGTCCTGAATATGTGCATTTATTTGTCGAAGCAAAGAAACTCGCCTTTGCCGACAGAGCTAAGTTTTATGCCGACATGGCCTTTAATAAAGTGCCCGTTACCGAGCTTATCTCACAGAAATATAACTATGATCGCGCTAAGTTGATTGACCCTACAAAAACCGCCAAGAGTGTCGATGCGGGTAATCCAGCGTTGCAACATGGCGATACTGTGTACCTGACTACCGCTGACAAAGATGGCAACATGGTGTCACTCATTCAGAGTAATTACCGTGGTATGGGGTCAGGGATGACACCACCGGATCTCGGCTTTGTGCTGCAAGACCGCGGGCAAATGTTTGATTTAACGGAAGGGCGTTTTAATACCTACGCACCGGGCAAGCGTCCATTCCATACCATTATTCCGGCTTTTGTGACCAAAGACGGTAAACCTTGGCTGAGCTTTGGGGTGATGGGCGGCGCGACTCAGCCACAAATGCACGCGCAGATTGTAATGAATCTGATTGATTTTAAAATGAACTTGCAAGAAGCGGGCGATGCCCCCAGAATTTTGCATATGGGGTCAACCGAGCCCACAGGCGAAGTGATGAAGGATGGCGGCTACGTCAGTTTGGAATCAGGTTTTCCGGTAGAAACCCGTCGTGAGTTGATTAAGAAAGGCCATGTACTGCGTGATGGACTTGGGGAGTTTGGTGGCTATCAAGCCATTGGATTTAATGCCGAAACCGGCGTATATCGTGCGGCTTCTGAGAGTCGCAAGGATGGTCACGCCGCAGGCTATTAACACTAAGATAAATGCTAAGGTAAACTCAACACTGAGTGAACCTGACGTCATTGATTCGATTTAACTGATTGGCGAGACTTTAATGGTCTCGTCAATTTTTATGTTTAAGGGTCTGGGGTGGGATAATGCTCCGCTATTGGCATTATCATAAACAGATCAGAGCAAACTGTGCGTTAGTTAATGTCATTTTTAGGTAAAGTTGCGGATAATATTGCCGAAAATGAATTTAGAAAAAGGGTGATAACCAAATGGATATTCAAAATATGCCGCGTGAACAGTTGGGTGTGTGTGCAGAGGGGAACTTACACAGTGTCTATTTGATGTTTAATGCCAATGACAATGTCGAGTCGCAATTACGTCCCTGTCTTGCCAACGTTGCGCAGTATATTTATGAGCTGACAGATCAATATTCCGACAGTGCATTCAATGGTTTTGTTGGTATTGGTGCTAATTATTGGGATAGCCTCTATCCTACTGCTCGCCCAGAACTGCTTAAACCTTTCCCTGCGATGCAAGTGGGCAGTCGTGAAGCACCTGCAATTGAATATGATTTATTCGTGCATATTCGCAGTGATCGTTACGATATTCTGCATTTAGTGGCTAATGAAATCAGCCAAATGTTTGAAGATTTAGTGGAGTTAGTTGAAGAAGAGCGTGGCTTTAGATTTATGGATAGCCGTGATTTGACTGGTTTTGTCGATGGTACCGAAAACCCTAAGGGGCGTCACCGCCAGGAAGTGGCACTTGTGGGTGATGAGGATCCTGAGTTTAAGGGTGGCAGCTATATTCATGTGCAAAAGTATGCCCATAACTTGAGTAAGTGGCATAGATTACCAGTTAAAAAACAAGAGGATATTATCGGCCGTACTAAGCAAGATAATATCGAGTATGAATCTGAAGATAAGCCACTGACCAGCCATATCAAGCGCGTTAATCTTAAAGATGCCGATGGTAAGTCAATGGAGATCCTGCGTCAGAGTATGCCCTATGGTTCGCTGAAGGAGCAGGGATTAATGTTTATCTCTAACTGCCGCACGCCAGAACATTTTGAAAAGATGCTGCATAGCATGATGTTTGGTGATGGCGAAGGCAATCATGATCACTTGATGCATTTTACTAAGGCGATGACTGGTTCATCTTTCTTTGCCCCCGCACTGGATTTTATGCTGCAGTTCGACGAATAAGCTTTCTATAATCAAGCCGGATTAGCATCAATCGAGACGCACTTAAGCTAACGCCTAAGTGCGTTTTTTATGCTAATGCGCGGGAACCCATTTTTTGATATCGAGCTGCCATTGCAGGGCGGTGAAATCGATAAAAGCGCGCACTAGATTTTGCTGATAACTGCGGGACAAATATACCGCCCACAAGGTTTGGCCTGGTGTCGTAAATTCGGGTAGGACTTCTTTGAGTTGACCACTGGCAAGGTATTGGTTAGCTAAGTCACAGGGTAAACGCACTATGCCATGTCCACGTAGCGCCGCACTGACCAACACTCCCATATCGTTAGCCCTAAGATTCCCTGTAACTTTGACGTGCTCGGCTTGCAGTTCTTTTAGAAAAGGCCAGTTTTGTTGCGCTGAGTGTATGAGGCAGTTGTGGGCCAGCAGATCAATGGGTTCGAGGAGTGGCGTTGCGCTATCAAGATAGCTCGGCGCCGCGCAAAGTACTGCATCTATGGTCATCAAACGCCGAGCTATGAGATTCTCATCGGGCTGCTCGGTATAACGTAGCGCCACGTCGACTCTCTCATCTACCAATTGCGCAAAACTGTCCGACATCACCAGCTGAATGTTGACCTTAGGATGAATTTTAATAAAGCGATCGACGACATCAAACAGACTGTGCTGCCCAAGGCCAATAGGCGTAGCGATACGAATACTGCCTACCAGTTCACTGTTATGGCTGTGGGCACGGCTCTCCATGGCCGCAACTTCACTTAAGATCCGCTGGCAAAATTGTAGTGCTTCCTCACCCTGCAAAGTCAAGCTGGCGCTGCGCGTGGTGCGGTGTAATAAGCGTAAACTCAACCACTGCTCCACTTCTTGAATATGACGGGAAACCTGCAGGCGGCTGAGGTCTAAATGTTCGGCAGCTTTGGTAAAGCTACCACAGTTTGCGACTTCGACGAAACTGCGTATTGCGGCAATTTTATCCACATTAGTATCCTATATTGAAACAATCATGCTCAATTATTGATGTTTATTAGGTGAAAAACTGCAAGTAAACTGGTTCCAATGTAAATCATCTGAGTGAGACAATGAAATGAAAATCGCAATTTTAGGTGCAACGGGTTGGATCGGTGGTGCAATTTTAAAAGAAGCACAGAGTCGTGGACATCAAGTGACAGCGTTAGTGCGTGATCCAAGCAAGTTATCCGTGGCTGATGTGGCAGTACGTGCCGTGGATTTAGAGCAGCCATTGGTCGCCGATACCTTTGCTGGCGTAGATGTCGTGATTGCCGCCGTTGGTGGCCGCGCCCAACAAAATCATGGTCTAGTGGCGAGTACGGTTCAGCATTTACTGGATGTGCTGCCTAACGCTAACGTGCCACGTTTATTGTGGGTCGGTGGTGCTGGGAGTTTAGAAGTGGCGCCGGGTGTGACGCTGGTCTCTAGCCCAGATTTCCCCGCAGTATATAAAGATGAGGCGTTAGCTCAGGGTGAAGCCTTGAAGGTATTCCGTGCGGCGCAAACGGCAATCAATTGGACCTTTGTGAGCCCAGCTGCTGAGATTTATCCCGGTGAGAGTGAAAGCCCGTACCGTCTTGGTGGCGACAGCTTCTTTACCGATGCTAATGGTCAAAGCCGTATCTCTGTAACTGATTACGCAAAAGCCATGGTAGATGAAGCCGAAAAGGGCGCTCACCCAAACCAGCGCATCAGTGTGGCTTACTGATATCGTTATAGTTGAGTTAGATATTGTGAGTTAGATATTGTGCTGGAATGTGTAACGTAATCGGGACAATGGCCAAATAACCAGCGCGGTATTGCACTTCAAAATGTACAGATAAAATAGAACAGGTCAGCTCACTGACCTGTTTTTTTATTCTGCGTAATTGAATAAAGATTTGATGGTTTCTAAGGTATCGGCGATATCTTGGATGCTCGATGGGCAAATAAAGATAGTGTCGTCACCGGCAATCGTACCCAAAATGCCTTCTGGTTTACCGATAGAATCCAATAAACGGGCAATCAGCTGCGCGGCACCTGGGCTAGTTCGCACGACGATCATAGCTTGGTTGTGATCGACGTCGAGTACCAAATTCTTCAGTGGGCTACCCGCGGTGGGTACGCCTAATTCGGCTGGTAAGCAATACACCATCTCTTGCTTAGCGTTGCGAGTCCGCACTGCGCCGAACTTGCTGAGCATGCGTGACACTTTTGATTGGTTAATATTACCAAAGCCTTCAGCTTGCAAGGCGGTGACGATTTCACTCTGAGAGCCAAAGCGCTCTTCTTTTAAAATCGACTTAAAAATTCTAACAAGGTCATCCTGATTCTTGGTCGTTTGCATAATATTATTATTCGTTATTCAAAAAAACAGGCCCATTTTGAATATTTTTAGAAAAATTGTCAACAAATAACCAGATTGGTTGAATAAAAATTCACTAAGTCCCAGTGGTTAAGCGTTTGTAGGGGGCGTAAAAATCCCAATTTGAGTAATTGTTCTACATTGCTTTTACGTTATTCCGGAATTCTTTTGTCCCACGACTAAGGGATAATTGAAATTGTTGTGACATTCCAGTAATGTGACGCCAACGCAAATTAGATCCATGTCACACATATCCGAGAAATAACGGAGATAACTATGAAAGTTGCTGTACTTGGTGCTGCTGGTGGTATCGGCCAGGCTCTTGCCCTACTGTTAAAAACTCAATTGCCTGCGGGTTCACAATTGTCTCTATATGATATCGCACCGGTAACTCCGGGTGTTGCGGTTGACTTGAGCCACATTCCAACTGCTGTTGAAATCAAAGGTTTTGCTGGTGAAGATCCAACGCCTGCCCTCGTGGGTGCTGACGTTGTTCTAATTTCTGCTGGTGTTGCACGTAAGCCTGGTATGGATCGTTCAGATCTGTTCAATATCAATGCGGGTATCGTTCGCAACCTGATCGAAAAAGTAGCGGCAACTTGCCCTACGGCTTTGGTTGGCATTATCACTAACCCAGTCAACACGACTGTGGCTATCGCTGCAGAAGTGATGAAAAAAGCGGGTGTTTATGATAAGAACCGTCTGTTCGGTATCACGACTCTAGACGTGATCCGTTCTGAAACTTTCATCGCCGAATTAAAAGGCCTGAACGTTGCTGACGTTAAAGTGAATGTGATCGGCGGCCACAGCGGCGTGACCATTCTGCCATTACTGTCTCAAGTTGAAGGCGCGACTTTCACTGACGAAGAAGTGGCAAGTCTGACGACTCGCATCCAAAACGCGGGTACCGAAGTGGTTGAAGCTAAAGCCGGTGGCGGAAGCGCGACTCTGTCTATGGGTCAAGCGGCTTGCCGTTTCGGTCTGTCTCTGGTTCGTGGTCTGCAAGGCGAAGCTAACATAGTTGAATGCGCCTATGTTGACGGCGGCAGCGAGCATGCTGAATTCTTCGCACAACCTGTGCTGTTAGGCAAAAACGGTATTGAAAAAGTACTGCCTTACGGTGAAGTGAGTGCATTCGAAGCTAACGCTCGTGATTCTATGTTAGATACGCTGAAAGGCGATATCAAACTAGGCGTTGATTTCGTTAAATAATCTTTCGGATAATCTTTTTAGATTATGACGAATTAAAAACGGAGCCATTGAGCTCCGTTTTTTTATGCCTAGGTTTTACACTTTACTAAGCTAATTCAGTCGATCAGCGGCGCTTAGTGGGCAGTTGGCAATTATCGTCGCAGCGGGCTTTGCCCGTCAGTAAATAGGAGATGCGATATCTGTGTTTTGCAAATCTGAGATAGCACCAATCGGCCACAGTTTTAATCACGGGCAGGCGTAACAGTTGGATCCAAGCGCGTGTGCCTGTCAGTGCCCACGCTTTACAAGTGACATCTAACCCGAGTAACACTTCGCCCGTTGCGGTTTCGCCATGGAGAATGGTATTGGCATAGTCCCTATCGATATGGCTGAAACGCTCACTAAAGTCTGGTGCATTTAAATCCTCAAGCGCAATCAAGTCCTTGGGATCGCGCGCCTTCAGTTGACGCATTTCGGCGCGACATAATGGACAATTACCATCGTAAAAAATCCGCAGTTCCATCGGTATCACCTCTGATGACTTGATCACAATACTTGGTCTAAGCTCTTGGCTTGAGTACTCAAGCTTGGTTTTCTTCTACCCTATACGCAGAATAAAGGGGTTTAGATCGAAGCGATTGTAGAACGGATCAGCATCTCATTGGGCTTTTTGTTAGGTTAAATTCAAATGAGTGCAGTAACATCTTGGTTATTCATCAGTTTAACTTGATTGCTGATTTTTAAGCGAACAAGGTAAAGCCTGACCAATAACGACTCAAAAGGATAGGTATGACATCTCCCATCATAATCACAGGCGTGGGTAAGCGTATCGGTTACGCCTTAGCCAAACATTTTCTCGCCCAAGGTCAGCAGGTGATTGGTACCTATCGCAGCCATTACGCTAGCATAGATGAGCTGAACGCCTTAGGTGCGACTCTGTATCCCTGTGATTTTTATGACGATACTCAAGTGCGATCCTTGATTGATGAGTTAGCTAAGCTGCCGCAAATTCGCGCCATTATTCACAATGCCTCGGACTGGCTGCCGGATCCTGTGCTTACAAAGAATGAGCCTTTCAAGAGTGCCACTTTTGCACCGAGCCAAGTGCTGCAGCGGATGATGCAAGTGCATGTGAGCGTGCCCTATCAGTTGAACTTGGCCTTAGAGGCGCAGCTACGTGCCGCTGCTGGCGATGAAATCGGTGCGAGCGATGTGATTCATATTACTGACTATGTGGCAGAGAAGGGCAGTCAGAAGCATATCGCCTATGCCGCCAGTAAAGCCGCGCTGCACAATATGACGCTATCCTTTGCCGCCAAATTTGCGCCCGAGGTGAAAGTGAATTCGATTGCGCCGGCGATGATCCTATTTAATGCAGGAGATGACGTTGCCTATCAGCAAAAAACCTTAGCCAAAGCGCTGTTGCCGAAAGAGGCGGGGAATGAGGAGATTATCGACTTAGTCGAATATCTGCTGAATAGCCGCTACGTCAGCGGTCGTTGCCATAATGTCGATGGTGGCCGTCATTTAAAATAGTGGATGGTGGCCAATAGTGATTTGATTTTTCGAAAACAACCAATGGCTTAAAATGTCAGTACCCGACTTGGAGTGATGATAAATGGCAAAGGCACATCCCAATACTCGCAGGGTAAACTCGTCACTTGCTGACAGTTGTGGGCGTAACCCATAGGCAAAGGTTTACCTTTAAGCTGCCAGTTTGCCAGCGTCCTATCGTAATAGCCGCCGCCCATGCCCATGCGATTCCCCATTAAATCAAAAGCCACTAAGGGCGTGATAACCACATCTAACTCTGTCACTGGGATAATGGTGCGCACATCTAATTTAGGTTCTAAGATGCCGAATTGATTGGGTTGCATGGGGGTGTCTGCGGTGTAATGCAGGAATAATAATTGTCCGGCATTGAAGGGATGTAACCTAGGCAGATAGGTGTTTATGCCCATTTGCCACAGCGCAGCGATAAGCGGTGGCGTGGCGAGTTCGCCATCATGGGTGAGATATAATGCCACATGTTGCGCTTTGTTGGCCTGCAATGCATCGAGCATTCGCTGGCAGGCGTTTAAACTTGCTTGGGTTTGTTCTATTTCGGAGAGAGATTTACGGGCGGTGCGAATGGCTTTGCGTAACAGATTGCGGCTTTCTTTTGTATGGAGTGCGATATTTGCCGCATAGCTTGCAACATCTACGGCATCAGCGACTTCTACGGCAAGGTTCGCCGTGTCGCTTTGGGCATTCAAATGAGAAAGTTTGGAAGATGTAGACATAGAATTAAGATGCTCCCCAGAATGCCGCTACCGGTGTAGCCCTTGAACCGTAGGTTCAAGGCGGGTAAATGATTACCTCCTAAGGCTTCTCGGTACAAGCCGAGCATGCACAATGTCAGTAAAGCATTCACCCTAATTTCAAAATTATCGGCACAGGGACATTACCAGTTGGCATGCATCCCAGGGAGCAAAACGGTATTGAATCGCTAAAGCATTGGTTTATTTAAATAAGCCAGTTTAGCCATTCACTGTGCGTCAGTTGGTTTAACTCAATGAGTGTTAAATCACTAAGGTGCACAGTTTAAATCTATTTAGTTGAACGCTCAACTAAGGCACTTTCGAGGGTCGACTGCAGCAAGCTGATCCTGTCGTCCATCTGTTGCATGTAGTGCTTATTTTTTTGCTTTTCTTGGAACAACTCGTGTCCAATATTCAGCGCCGCCATAATCGCAATTTCTTCACGGCTTAGGCTATTGGTTCGGGTTTTTAACGCACTGAGTTGTTGTTCAACTCCCAACGCTACCGTACGTAAGGCATCCTCTTGACCTTTCGGGCAAGCGATAGAGTAGGTGCGCCCAAGTAGGGTAATTTCAACAGCACTGTTACTCATGTCGCGGGTGATCCTTTCGTTAGCCTCTTAGGGCGGACTATATAGGGCTGATCTTAAAAGTGCAAGGTAAGCCGCAAATGGATTGGTCTTTGACGGTTTTGTTTGCTGTTTGTGTGAGCAGTTGGATAGTTTTTTATCAGGGCGTGGCCGATTTCGCCATTATTGGGATTCAGTATTGGTTCAAGTCTTTATCTCTGCTAGCATTGCTGCTGGAAAAATCTTATTGGGATCTGATATGGCAACCCCTCCTTCGTTACGTATCGACAGCTTAAAACTCGCCTTAGATGCGGCTGAAATCGGCCAGCATCCGGTAGAAGTTCACGGTGCTTTAGTCGGTTTAATCTGCGGTGGTGTAGAGCAAACTGGCGACACTTGGATCAAGCCTTTATTCGACCTGATGAACGATGGTCAACCTTTGCCAGCGCAGTTGCACCAATTAGTGTGTGATTTGTTTAACGATTCAGTGACGCGTTTAGTGGATTTTGAATTTGGTTTCATGCCGCTGTTGCCCGAAGAAGAAGAGCCGCTCAGCCAACGTGTTGAAGCCTTGTCCCTGTGGACCCAGAGTTTTTTGACTGGCATGGCGATTATTCAGCCGAAACTGAATCAAGCCTCGGCAGAAGTACGTGAAGTGATCAAAGACTTGGCGGAAATTGCCCAAGTGGAATTTGATGTTGCCGACGATGAAGAATCCGAAGCCGCTTACACTGAATTACTCGAGTTTGTACGTATTGCAGCCATCATGTGTTACTCGGAGTTTGGTCCTGAGCTTCCCCATGGCGAGGCTGACGATACTGCGGTTGTGCATTAATTTACCGCAGTTGTTTAATGTTCAATAAGTTAACACAGTAGTGGCTTCAATTAGATGTCAAAGGTGGGCAAATCTGCCTTTGAGTCCATAGCACTGGTGTTTTTGAGTGCATAGCATTGATGTTTACATCTTTTATGTTTACATGCCTTAGTGTTATGCCAAAGCTTGAATGAGATCCCCATGACGGCCACAAATCACATGGATACTTCAGTTCAACACGTCGACATCGCGATTGTAGGCGGTGCGATGGCGGGGGCGACACTAGCGTTAGCTCTCGCGCGTCTTTCTTTATCCGCAGCTCGGCCACTTTCTATCGCCTTAATCGAAGCGCACCTTCCCGATAAGCAACACCCCGGATTCGATGCCCGCTCTATTGCTATCGCCCACGGTTCTATTTTCGAATTATCCCGTTTAGGTTTATGGCAAAAGCTCGCCCATTTGGGCACGGCGATTGAAAATATCCATGTGTCGGATCGCGGCCACTTTGGCATGACAGAACTCAATGCGGCGCAGTTTCATTTAGATGCCCTAGGCCAAGTGGTTGAGCTTGAACGAGTTGGCCAAGTGCTGTTTAACGAGTTGAATAAGAGTAATGTCAAACTCTATTGCCCCGCCAAGCTTGCCCAAGTAGAACCCGCCGTTGAAGGTCACACCTTAGTGCTCGATACGGGCGAGCGAATTCAAGCCAAACTTGTGGTTGCCGCAGATGGTTTGCAATCCAAAGTGCGCAGCAGTTTTAATTTGCCCGTGACCCAAGTGGCCTTTGAGCAAACGGCCATTATTACCAATATTCAAACCGCCGATTTGCCAACCAATAGGCCTCACAAACATTGGGCCTATGAGCGCTTTACCCAAACGGGTCCCTTAGCGTTATTGCCTATGGCCGATATTCAAGGTCAACCTCGATTATCTCTCGTGTGGGCGCTCGATGATGTGCGGGCTAAACAGATGCAAGACGCGCCTAAGGCTGAGTTTTTAGCGGCGCTGCAACAGGCCTTTGGTTATCGTGCGGGCACGTTTATCGATGTCAGCGCGCGCCATGCGTATCCGCTTAATTTGTCTTATATGCCAAGGCCAATTCATCACAGATGTGTGTTTATCGGCAATGCGGCGCAGACACTGCATCCGATTGCGGGACAAGGGTTTAACCTAGGGTTGAGGGATGTGGTGAGTTTGCTCGAGGTGATCCAAACGGCGCTCGCGCAGGGTGATGATATCGGCTCCGCCGCTGTGACCCATGCGTACCTAAATGCCCGCGAGCACGACAGAAACAGCACTATCCGAAATATCGAATTTTTAGTCCGTGGCTTTTCAAACCAATATTGGCCGATGGCGCTGGGGCGTAACTTAGGATTGCGGCTCTTGTCTTGGTTTCCGCCACTGAAAACCCCCGTCGCTCAAAAGGCAATGGGCTGGAAATAACTCAGTAATTTACTGGTATCGCAACGCGAAAAGGATGTACCCATGTTAAGTTCACAAGCCTATGACATCGCCATTGTGGGTGGCGGCATGGTGGGACTCGCCACCGCGATTGGATTGGCGCAGGCCGATCTGAATGTCGTCGTTATCGATGCGGGCCAAACCGAGGCCGTGAGCGGCGAGCCGCGTTTACGGGTGAGCGCCATCAATAAGGCGAGCCAGCGCTTGTTAGAAAACTTAGGGGCATGGAGTTATTTAGACACTTCCCGCGCCACGCCTTATCAAAAAATGGCGGTGTGGGATAAAGACGGTTTCGGTAAAATTGCCTTTGATGCCAACAGCATCAGCGAAACCAGTCTCGGCGCGATTATCGAAAACGATGCCATTAGCTTTGCCCTCGCCAAACGCGCCAGTGAGTTTGACAATATCACCCATATTCAAAACCAACGCTTAGAGCGCATTGCTTTTGGTGAGCGCGAAGCTTGGTTGACCCTTGCCAATGGCGTCGATTCTGAAATAGAAAGTGTCAGTGCTGCACTTGTGATAGCCGCCGATGGCGCCAACTCTTGGGTGCGCGAGCAATGCAAGATCCCGCTGACATTCTGGGATTACGGCCACCACGCAATCGTCGCAACTATTCGTACCGAAATGCCACACCTTGCCACCGCCCGCCAAGTGTTTTTGCAGGACGGCCCGCTAGCATTTTTACCCCTGTATGAAGACAATCTCTGCTCTATCGTCTGGTCGGTGCCGCCCGAGCGCGCCACTGAATTATTGGCAATGGATAAAGTGCAATTCGAGCGCAACTTAACCGCGGCTTTCGACGGTCGTTTAGGGATTTGCAAGCTGGAAAGCGAGCGCCAAGCCTTTCCATTACGGATGCGCTACGCCCGCCATTTTGCCCGCCACCGTTTAGTGTTAGCAGGTGATGCAGCCCATACTATTCATCCGCTGGCTGGCCAAGGGGTGAACCTCGGCTTTTTAGATGCGGCCAGCATTATCGAAGTGATCAGCGAATTACAGCAAGCGGGTAAAGATATCGGCGATTATGCGCAGCTGCGTGCACTTGAACGTTGGCGCAAAGCCGATGCAATGGAGATGATCGCGGCGATGGAGGGCTTTAAACGCCTATTCGAAGGTTCAAACCCAGTCAAAAAGGCGATTCGCGATCTGGGATTAAATCTGGTTGATAATGTCGCTGGGCTGAAAACAGTGTTCATACAACAGGCCATGGGCAATAAGTCGGCACTGCCTAAGTTGTGCCGTTAGCCTAGGTTGCGCTAATGTGATCAGAATTGCCGCTAATATCAGCATATTGACTGCAAGCTGCGCAAATCTGGCCTTCGCATGTAAAAAAATTACATGTTGAAGATGAGGAAATCTAATGGCAATGGCTTCGGATTAGAAAAATCTCCTGTATACAAATTTGTGACGCAAGGTATAATTTCGCCGCATTTTAGACCCTAGTATCTACACCCTACACTAGGCAGAGACCTGAAAAAGGCCGCAAAAAGGGATAACAATGGTTAACAAAACTATTCTGTTTAACAAGCACTTAGAATCAAACGCTAAGATGGTCGACTTCCACGGTTGGGATATGCCCCTCAACTATGGTTCACAAATCGAAGAACACAACGCTGTGCGTCAAGACGCGGGTATGTTCGACGTATCCCACATGACTGTGGTTGATGTGATAGGTAGCGACGCTGGTGCATTTCTACGTAAGTTGCTGGCGAACGATGTGGCTAGACTTAAAGTGCCAGGTAAAGCCTTATACAGCGGCATGTTAGATGACAATGCCGGTATCATCGACGACCTCATCACTTATTACCTCACTGACACTAACTACCGCGTGGTAGTGAACTCAGCGACCCGCGAAAAAGATCTCGCTTGGATCGCCAAGCAATCCCAAGGTTTTGATGTCACTGTGACTGAGCGTCCTGAGCTGGCGATGATTGCCGTTCAAGGTCCTAACGCAAAAGCGAAAGCCGCTGCCGTGTTCAGTGCCGAGCAAAACGCCGCCATCGAAGGCATGAAACCTTTCTTCGGTAAGCAAGCTGGTTCACTGTTTATTGCGACTACGGGTTACACAGGCGAAGCGGGCTACGAAATTATCGTCCCAGAAGATGAAGCCGAAGCACTGTGGCAAGCACTGTTAGATCAAGGCGTTAAACCTTGTGGTCTTGGTGCCCGTGACACGCTGCGTCTCGAAGCTGGTATGAACCTTTACGGCTTAGACATGGACGAAACCATCAACCCATTGGCCGCCAACATGGGCTGGACTATTGCATGGGAACCAAACGACCGTGACTTTATCGGCCGTAAAGCCCTCGAAACACTTCGCGATGCAGGAACCAGCAAACTTGTTGGTCTAGTGATGGAAGAAAAGGGCGTGTTACGCCATGATATGCCAGTATTTTTCACTGACGCTGCCGGTGTAGAGCAACAAGGCGTGATCACCAGCGGGACTTTCTCGCCAACATTGGGCTATTCTATTGCGATGGCACGTGTTCCTAGTTCGATTGGGGGTACTGCGGAAGTCGAAATGCGTAAAAAACGTGTGGCTGTTAGAGTAGTGGCGCCAAACTTTGTGCGCAACGGTAAACAAGCATTTTAAAAAAACGGAACAAGGAACAAGAACAATGAGCAATATTCCGACAGAACTGAAATACGCCTCTTCACACGAATGGATCCGCAAGGAAGAAGACGGTAGCTACACAGTAGGTATCACTGAGCACGCCCAAGAGCTGTTAGGTGACATGGTTTTCGTTGAACTCCCAGAAGTTGGCGACACTGTGACTGCGGGTGAAGACTGTGCTGTAGCTGAATCAGTAAAAGCGGCGTCTGACATTTATGCCCCCATTTCTGGCGAAGTGATTGCCGTGAACGAAGCGCTGGAAGATTCGCCAGAACTCGTTAACAGCAGTGCTTACGGCGAAGGCTGGTTCTTCCGCGTAATGCCTTCTGACGAATCAGAAGTCGACGCTCTGCTGGATGCTGAAGGCTACCAAGCTGTTATCGACGAAGAATAATCGTCGACGCTAACGAAGCCCTAAGGGGCTTCGTTTGTTTTAGCGCAAGATTGACATAACAACAGTCCGTTAATCAGTACCCTACAGTTCTGAATTTCGGCAAATCTGGAACAAGGTTTATCATGACCAAGCAAACCCTCACTCAGTTAGAACAGCACGATTTATTCCTACGTCGTCATATCGGCCCAGATAGCAGCCAACAGCAAGCCATGCTGAACTATGTTGGTGCTGAGTCTCTGGACGATCTGACCGCGCAAATCGTGCCTGAGTCGATCCGTTTAAGCCAAGATCTGAGCATTGGTGATTCCTGCGGCGAAGCCGAAGGCATTGCTTACATTCGTGGTTTAGCGAAACAAAACCAAGTATTTAAGAGCTATATCGGTATGGGTTACTACGGCACTCAAGTGCCAAACGTGATCCTGCGTAACGTATTTGAAAACCCAGGTTGGTACACGGCTTATACGCCATATCAGCCAGAAATCGCCCAAGGCCGTTTAGAAGCCATTCTAAATTTCCAACAAGTGTCGATGGATTTAACGGGTTTAGATTTGGCTTCTGCTTCTTTGTTAGATGAAGCAACTGCTGCTGCCGAAGCGATGGCGCTGGCAAAGCGCGTTTCTAAAGCGAAAAAAGCCAATATCTTCTTCGTTGCCGATGATGTGTTCCCGCAAACCTTAGACGTAGTGAAAACCCGCGCTGAGTGTTTTGGTTTTGAAGTGGTGGTTGGCCCTGCATCTGAGGCCGTTAACCATGAGCTGTTTGGTGCTTTGTTCCAATATACTAACCGTTTCGGTCAAATCACTGACTTCAGCGAATTATTCGCAACTCTGCGTGCGAAGAATGTGGTTGTGACTGTCGCTGCCGACATTATGTCTTTAGTATTACTGAAATCACCGGGCGCTATGGGCGCCGATGTGGTATTCGGTAGTGCCCAGCGTTTTGGCGTGCCAATGGGTTTTGGTGGTCCACACGCGGCCTTCTTCGTTGCCCGTGACGAGCACAAACGTTCTATGCCTGGCCGTATCATTGGTGTGTCAAAAGACGCCCGTGGTAACCGCGCACTGCGTATGGCAATGCAAACTCGTGAGCAACATATCCGCCGCGAAAAAGCCAACTCAAACATTTGTACTGCACAAATTCTGTTGGCGAATATGGCGTCTTTCTACGCCGTATTCCACGGTCCAGATGGCCTGAAAACTATCGCATCACGCATCCACCGTTTCGCCGACATTTTAGCGGCAGGCTTAAAAGCGAAGGGCGTGAACTTAGTCAACAGCACTTGGTTTGATACTGTTAGCATCAAAGGCTTAGATGTTGCTGCCGTCAATGCACGCGCACTGGCTGCTGAAATGAATCTACGTTTCGATGCCGATGGTATTGTGGGCGTGAGCTTAGACGAAACCACATTACGCACAGATATCGAAGCCCTGTTCGATGTGATCTTAGGTGCCGGCCATGGTTTAGATGTTGCCGCGTTAGACGCGCAAATCGTTAGCCAAGGTAGCCAATCGATTCCGGCGGCACTTGTGCGCCAAGATGCGATTTTAAGCCACCCAACCTTCAATCGTTATCAAAGCGAAACCGAGATGATGCGTTATATCAAACGTCTCGAAAGCAAAGACTTAGCACTTAACTACTCGATGATTTCACTGGGCTCTTGCACCATGAAGTTAAACGCAGCGGTTGAAATGCTCCCAGTGAGCTGGCCAGAATTTGCCAACATGCACCCATTCAGCCCACTGGACCAAGCCAAAGGCTTTACTCAGTTGATTGAAGAGTTGTCGACTTGGTTAGTGAACATCACAGGCTACGACGCTGTGTGTATCCAACCTAACTCTGGCGCTCAAGGTGAATACGCTGGTCTGTTAGCCATCAAGAAATACCATGAGTCACGTGGCGATGCGCACAGAAACATCTGTTTGATCCCGCAATCAGCCCACGGTACTAACCCTGCATCGGCGCAATTAGCCGGTATGCAAGTGGTGGTGACGGCCTGTGACAAGCAAGGTAACGTCGATTTAGAAGATCTGAAGACGAAAGCTGCCGAAGTGGCTGAAAACCTGTCTTGCATCATGATCACTTACCCATCGACCCACGGTGTGTATGAAGAATCTATCCGCGAAATCTGCAACATAGTGCATCAGCACGGCGGTCAAGTGTACTTAGACGGCGCTAACATGAACGCGCAGGTCGGCTTAACGTCTCCTGGCTTTATCGGTGCCGACGTATCACACCTTAACCTGCACAAAACCTTCGCGATTCCACACGGCGGCGGTGGTCCAGGTATGGGCCCAATCGGCGTGAAATCACACTTAGCCCCATTTGTTGCGGGTCACGTTGTGGTTAAACCGGGCCGTGAAAGTGACAACAACGGCGCCGTATCGGCTGCCCCTTACGGTAGCGCAGGCATTCTGCCGATCAGCTGGATGTACATTAAGCTGTTAGGCTCTGAAGGTCTTAAAAAGTCGACCCAAACTGCGCTGTTAAACGCTAACTACGTGATGAAGAAGCTGTCAGAACACTACCCAGTATTGTTCCGTGGCCGTAATGATCGCGTCGCGCACGAATGTATTATCGACCTACGTCCACTGAAAGAAGCTTCAGGCGTGACCGAAATGGATATCGCTAAGCGTTTGAATGACTACGGTTTCCACGCGCCAACCATGAGCTTCCCTGTTGCGGGAACCCTGATGATTGAGCCGACGGAATCTGAGTCTAAGGTGGAACTCGATCGTTTCATCGACGCTATGGTGTCAATCCGTGCCGAAATCGCCAAAGTAGAATCGGGTGAATGGCCAGCGGACAACAACCCGCTGCACAACGCACCGCACACTATGGCCGATATCATGGACCCAGAGTTTGATACGCGTCCATACAGCCGTGAAGTGGCCGTGTTCCCAAGTGCAGCAGTGCGTACTAACAAGTTCTGGCCAACCGTAAACCGTATTGATGATGTGTACGGCGACCGTAACCTAATGTGTTCGTGTGCACCATTATCAGACTACGAATAATTAATAATGGCTACTTAGGCTAGCTACTGCGGCGTTGAATGAGGCTTTCGCATAGCTCGAAATAGAGAGTTTGACAGGAGTCAACTCCGCGCGAAAGCTTTCAATCCGCCTTGCATTAGCTTCGCCAGCAACGCAATTATGGTGTAGTTGGCTTCAGCGAATTTGAAGCATAAAAAAGCGACCGAAAGGTCGCTTTTTTATTGCCTGCCGCAGGCTTCCGCATTCTTTTATATTCGCTACATCAGTGACTCACCGGCAATAATTTAAATATTAGTCGTCCCTGTAGGCTCTACTAAAAGACCCATGTTTTAAAAGGTCACTGGTGCAATAATGCCTGTTCTGGTGTAACGGTTGAGCACAGAGTTATGCTTGTTCTGATATATCCCAAATACGAGACGCTTGCTGATAAAACGGAGGTGTTACAGGCTTGCCAATAAGCTATTAACAAGCTCGAAACCATACACCTCCATTGAGGTATAGTTATTATACTCAGAGACAGGGATTCGTTTAATTTCTTCCTCTCCCTTATATAGTCCTCCTGCATAATTAAAGATCCTTAACTCGTCTTTATCTTCGGTCAGGTCTGCATGTCCAATTATCTCCCAAGAACCATTTTTTACATTTTGATTCCCAGTAAATATAACTTTCATTTCTTTCCCCATATCCATGATAGGAAGAGGGCGAAGTACGTCATCACTTTTAAAAACTTTATTATCCTGTAGAAATAGGACGCAGAAACCTATGACTTGCTTAAACTTCCCTTTTGGGGCAAAAACAATTTGGCAGATGGCAAATTTACCCTCTGTAGGAATAATAAAAATATCACCTTCTTGATATCTCATTTTCACAATCTTTTACCTCTTAGAATAGAAAGAGCATCATCCAATATCTTATCACCCCAATCACAACTTTCTACTTTAGAAGGGTTAAATTGTGCCGTCCACCTTTAATGATTTGAATTTTATTTCTGTTGAGTTAAGTGGTGCGAAATAGCTTTATCATGGCTTTTGGCTACGATATTTCCCAATTGCCTGCCGCAGGCTCTCGCACTGTTACACCAGTGACACGCTGTAAATACGTCCCTGTAAGCTCTGCTAAAACATCCATGTTTTAGAAGGTCACTGGTGCAACAATGCCAGTTCTGGTGTAACCATTGAGTGAAGAGTTATGCCTGTCGTGACATTTGTTTCCAACCCCGAGGTGACCATATATACCTTAGCATGTTGTTAACATTTGCTAACTTTTGATAGGTTAAACAGTATTATCACGATATGGGAGGTCATCCATTAGAGCTTGCCCTGGTGTTGCAAGCCAATGCCAAAGCTGTTCCTGTGTTATTACTCCTATTGCTAAACGAAGTAATGCCTCTCCAAGATCATGGCTTTCGACAACGCTTAATCGCCCGCAGTTTGTTATGACAGGAGCAACGCTCGGATCAACCCCTGGATGGCATAAGGTGCAGCAGAATGCATCTCCATGCCCATGAATTTCTGAAGCTGCAAGAACTTCGGTAGCACCATTATAATCAACAAGTTTATCTCCTTTTTTAGATTTTAATTCTAAAACTAATTTTGGAGAGTTTTTTATTTTTAACAAATAATCAGGTGCACCTGTTTTTTGTTTATCATCAATTTTTTCGAATAATATACCTAAAGCTTTTAAAAGGTTTTCTAACGAAACTTCAAAATTATCACCTAGAGAAGAATAGTAACTTTCAAATAGTAAGCCTAAACCACACTGTTTAGCCTTATTTATATGGCGAGTTGCAGCGTCTTTTCTTTGTAATGTTTTCCATTGTCTGCATGCATCCCTTAGCCAGTTTGCTTTCTGGTGAGGAGAAGGTTTAATTTTGTTGAAAACAGATAATCTAATTGCATCTAATTCTGAGTTTCCTAAACATAATATTTCAGAGGAAGTTATGTTTAACTCTTTAAACTTTAATATTTCATTTCTATTGATTTTAAAATTTTGAGTGCTTTTTACTTTAGATATTGCAGTCATCCAGAGAACATCATCGGGAAGTCCCTCGTTTAGTCTGTAACTTAAACGTCTAATTGTCCTTGGTAACTTCCTAAGCTTTTTCAATAAATCATCATTATTTTGTAAAAAAGAAGGCCTACTAGAAATCGGAACTCTTGTATCAACAGCAGACATTATAATTGTAGATAGTCCTTGCATGACCCATATAAGATTTCTAAACATTTCACTTAGCATTCCAGCTGTTAGATTAGGTAAATATTGCTCTAGTGCTCTAATTTCAAACCCTGAAATCCAATCTAATGAAATTTTAGCTCCATTTATTGCTGGAATATTTGCTTGCCATACTGGCTCATATAGATTTGGGGCATGGTTAGATGGATCGAATAAATACGTTCCCAATGGGTATGGTAGAAATCTAGTAGGCTGTTTACCATCTTGGGCTGTAAACTCTTGACTTGAAAAACATGCTGAGAAAATAAGGAAAGCCAAAGTTTTTTCATCTCTATTATTCAGGCAGTCAATAAAAACATCAATCTTTTTTGTACAATATTCTAATAAGTTAATACCAGTATTAGGTTGAAGGCCACTAAACGCTGTCGCTTTACCTATTTCTGTTGTTATTAATAAACCTGAACCAGTTTTTATAAGCATTCCTTTTGTAGCTAGTTGATCTACAGCTGTTTGGATACAAGATGGCCAATTTTTAAAATTATTTAAATTATTATCAGCTTCCCTTAAGCCGCTTAAAGTGCCACAAATTAAATCTGAAATTGTTGCTACAGAATTGCATAAGCCAGATGCAATTAGTTGAAGTGAAAGTTGCTCGAAACCAGAGGGATAAACTCTACTTTGCAGTGCTGGTAGTGTCGATAAATTCAAGTAATGTCCAGCCAACATTTTGTCAATTGGAGTAATAGCCGTAAAAATTACCCTACCTACTTCATGTTCAAAACCCATTCGGCCAACGCGGCCTGACATGTTATGGAATTCCGCAGCATCAATTGGAATATGCTGTCTTTTATCACCATCCCAGCGTTTCCAAGAAGAGAATACTGCAGCACCGAGTGGAAAGTTAACACCTGCACCAAGTGTAGATGTAGCAAAGACGACATCTAATTTATTTTCTATTAGTTGAGTCTCTATAATATTTCGCTCTTCATCTGTCAAATCAGCACTATGTGAACCTATTCTATGTTCAATTATTCCTGATAGAAACTGATTTGCACTTGTCTCAGGTAACTCCTCAAAAGCCAGGGAAAGCTGTGGACTTGAAGGTGATATATATTTTTCAACAAATAGTTTTGCTAAATCATATGTATCTTGCTTTTTCATACAAAAAACAATAATTGGTGTAGGAGGGGATTCATGTTTTAGTAAATGTGAAACGATTGAAAGTGCATTTGATTCAGTATTTGGTGGTAAAGGCCTGTTTTCCACAATCTCATCAGGTAATGCTGTGCTGCATGAAGCAATAGAGTTTTGCCCCCAACATTCGTAGTTAAGGTGTTTTTCTCGTATAACCTGTTTAACTAATTTAATCCCAAGCCAATTAGCTAGCATTTCAGCGTCACTACTTTGGAGTACCGCAGAAAGTCCAACAAATTGACGCCAGCCTGCAGTTTTTAATAACGTTAGGAGAACCTCAACACTTTGACCTCGATACTTGTCTCCAATTAATTGTATTTCATCACAGACTATAACTGTGTTGCTCATATCTTTAGGAATGCCTGATGCAGATAACATAGCTAGGTACTTTTCGTAAGTAGCAACTAGGAGCCTCGAGTTTAGAGGATCACTTGGTAATTCATTATTTGCATCTTCAATGAGATCCCCAGTCGCAATAACGAGTGAGCTTTGATCATTCTCTAAGAGGGTTGGAAGTAATTGAACTTTGAAATCTGCAAATTTTTGCTTAGCTAACGCTCTATGAGTGACAAGATATACAGTTGTGCAGCCAGCTTGAATGCCATTTGCTAGTCCCCATGTTGCGATTTGGGTTTTACCTGTTGATGTTGGTGAAACAACTAAAATGCTTTCTCCACCACCCACACCAGCTTCAAGTGCTGCAAACTGTACTGTAGTGGTCAAGTAAAATTGGCCACGGTTTTAGAGTCATTCCAATATAAACGTTCTGACTCATTTGGCGTTAACCCACCATTATATTGATGGGGTCTGGTCTCACTGTAGTATCCAGTGATGTAATTTGTGATCTCTTTATCTGCTTCTGTAAAATTCCCATAACCACTRGCGGGTATCCACTCAGATTTCAAACTTCTAAAGAAACGCTCCATTGGTGCGTTATCCCAACAATTCCCGCGGCGACTCATACTTTGCTCAATCTGAAGACGCCATATTAATTGTCTGAATTTCAAGCTTGTGTAATGCGAACCTTGATCGCTGTGATATATCACATTCTCAGGCTTACCCCTTAACTCAAATGCCATTTTCAAAGCTTTACAGGTCAGCGCACTATCTGGTGATAATGACAAGGCCCATCCAATAGGCTTGCGGGAAAATAAGTCAAGAACAACGGCTAGATAGGCCCAGCGATTACCGACCCAAACATACGTCACGTCGCCACACCACACTTGATCTGGTTGAGTTACTGCAAACTGTCGATTAAGCGTATTGGGGATTGCAACATGCTCTTGTGTCGCTTTCCGATAAGAATGCTTAGGCTGCTGACAGCTTAATAACCCAAGTTTTTTCATTAGATTACGGGCTCGATAACGACTGAGACCAATCCCTTTGTTAGTCACTAATTGCGCTATCGTTCGCGCACCGGCAGAGCCATGACTAATACGATGTGCAGCCTTCACTTCACTGCATAAAATAGTAAAGTCTGCATCAATATGTTCTTTTCTTTTTAGCCAATACTTATAGCTACTTCGATGCACTTTGAATGCATTACAAATTGTGAGAATAGAGTGGCTCTGCTTGAGTGCGCTGATTAGCGTAAATTGTTCATCGAGTCTGACATCAAGAGAGCGGTTGCCTTTTTTAGGATAAGATTGTGCTCCTCAAGACGAGCTATTTGCTTCTTCAGCTCACGGATTTCAA
>NZ_JAKKRO010000044.1:0-41772 GCF_025654235.1 Shewanella sp. SM32
ACAGGTATATTTTGCGCACCCTTATCGTTCTTGTGAACGAGGAGCGAATGAAAACGCCAATGGATTACTGCGGCAGTACGTCAAAAAAGGGGTTGATTTGAGGCTAGTGAGTGATGAATWAATCGAATTTGCTCAGAATAGAATTAACTATCGACCCAAAAAGTGTTTGAAGTTTAAGCAGCCTGCCGTGGTGTTTCACCAGTTAGCTGCTTAATTGTCGAGTGTCGCACTTCGGGGTTGAATTCGGGCTCTGTGCACTCAATCAATTAGTTATTTTGATCGTGATTTTTTCTCAAAAGATTGTCTTCGTTGAATTCAAATAGTCTTCACTTTAATTCCATGCTTACACTTCTGATAAAAATAGAGTGATAAATTACTTAAAAAACTATATTATTAAATATAAATAAAGTCATATTTCGGCCATCTTCAATCAGATGCTGATTAATTTATTAGCGCTTAAAATCATATTCTTTGACAAAAAAGCGCTTAAAATCATAAATTATGACAATTTAAAGCCTTCCAAAGAAAATCGTATTTTCTAACTCGTTGTTTCTACGCATTTCCCAAACTCATTTTGTATGACAAGCCACAAGTGGCTTGTCATTCCAAATGAGTTTTGTGTCATTTCGTGAGTCTGATTTTTGTTTATTTATATCAATATTATAAATCACTCCGTCAAAAATCTTGCTCCATTATAGTGCAAATTTGTTCATCCAGAGCGCATTAAACTTTGTGTTTGCTGCTTTTTGACAAAGTGCACCTCACACGCAGCTATGCGAACTCTTTTGAAGTATAGATGACGTGTTAGAAATGAATTTTATGAAACAATGTCCCAATCAAATCATGTCGCTCCATTAGAATGATTACTTACAATAATTCATCGGTTTACCAAGCTTAATTGAAATTGGTTCGTAGCTATATTTCCACTGCTTAATCTTACCTATTAATTTGTTGTAATGTTGATGACGTGATTTATCAACATCGGAGTCGCTCGAACACATCACCAGTTTCACCTGACGGTATCTTAAACAATTTAATCGTCGCTACGTGAATGCTTTGGTATATTGGACTCGCAAACTAGCCAGAAACACCTAGCAACGCGCTTATGCTTGTCCAAAAAATCACAATGAAATACTAAGATGTTACCGATTTTGAGCCGCCATGGACATAAATATGTCATTTTCAGGAGTTTTTATAGATATCGAGTGAAGCGCCCTAACCTACTTTTGGACAAAAATCATTATGTGTACTAGCTCATATATGAACTGACAGTGTTGATTAAATAGCTAGACTTAATCGGACAATCTCAACTCGACCCCACCCAGCTCATTTCTGGACATTTTCAAGTTAGACTTTTAGCTCGAATTAGTGAATTTAGAATTAAAATTTCTATGGATAACGCCTGCTTAAGCGGCTTAACCTCCATAACTTCTGAGTAGCTTAATGTTGAACAGTTACGGTTAGTTATTAATACGAATGACTTTAAATGGGATTGATGTCCATAACACTGCCCCTGATAGCGTGTTCTGGTCTAATCCCATCGGACACTTAACTTTGAGACAGTATGGTCAATAATTTAAGAGGTCAATATGAGTCTGAACAAATCACATAAGAGTTATCCGCAGGCATTTAAGGATGAAGCCGTCTTGATGGTGCTGGAGCAAGGTTATAGTGTTGCCGATGCGACAAAGCCTCTTGGAGTTAGCACTAGTCTGCTTTACAACTGGAAGGAAAAACACGAAGCCTTGCAGCAAGGCCTTACCTTGAATAGTCTGAATGAAATGAGTTTAATAAATTTCGTAGATAAAACAAATGATTACGCATGAAGAAAGAAATTATAAAAATACCCAAGGGGCACACCGAGGCCAGCGCCTTCTTTACGAGAGAAATGAAGTAAAATTTAGTTTCATCAAACAGCAATCTAACCTGTTTCCCATAACACTGATATCCATCGATTCACACTGATTCTACTGACCAGCATACTTGCGAGAGCGGTACGAGAATGACCTTCGCTGAAATGGAGTAAGCACTAAATAGTGCCTACGTTTGCGTGCACTTTTCTCCGATTTACTAAGGCTGCGATGTTCGGATTATTCATATTTTTTATAATTAAAAAGCGAATATCAATTAGGCCACATAATTAATGTAAATTGTATTGCTGGCGGTGGCTTTATACCTGGGCTGAAAAACAAAAAATGAGTATCGCGCTTAGCGTAAATTTATTGAACATTCGTCATATAGGTTATCCTCTGGAGCTGGTTTTGATTAGTATTGGTTCTTGTACAGAACTTGATGATTGTGCTTTTTGGGCTTCTTCGATGCGTAAGTCAATGGTGACAACTAACTTGGAAAACGCCGCCATCGAAGAAGCTCACGAGTTAGTCACCGTGGCGGACGATGGCGTGACGAGGCGGGTGTGTCACTCCCAAATCGAGGTGTTCTATGTGGAACTTGTGAACGTTCTTTCGATGCGGCGGTTGGCTCAGCCAAATCCGCAAGGATCGGGCAATCCGGGCGGCCATCGCCATGGCAATTTTCGGCTAGCTGCTCGAGCGTTTGCACCATAGCTTGTAGTTCAACGATCTTCGCCTTCAGTCCGTCGGCATGGGAGAGCGCCAACGCCTTAACGTCGGCGCTCGCGCGATCTCGGTTGCACCACAAGACCAGGAGTTCCGAGATTTGTTCGACAGAAAAGCCAAGGTCGCGTGCGCGACGGATGAAGCGAAAACTTTGCGCGTCCGCCGAGCTGTAATTTCGGTAGCCAGCATCAGAACGATTAGCTTTGGGTATCAAGCCAATCTGTTCGTAGTAGCGAATCATCTTCGCCGAGATGCCGGACAACTTGGCTGCTTGACCAATATTCATCATTCTCTCCTTCTAGTAAATTAATCAAATACGCCCAAAAACTGAGGTTTACCTACGCACAGATATTTCTCTGGGCGTAAAGAACACGTCGGCATACAGGTATTAAGATTGCATTCATGTTGTCTATATTCCATCTGAAGATTGCTCAGAGCTAATGTGGTGGTCAAATGGATATCATGGTCGTAGTCCCGCAACACCTCAGGTGTGACGACTCTTGCAATGGCAAAGAGATGTTCTCGGGCGTCGCTATAATCGTCCTTGAGGTGCTCCAAGGGCATATTTGGTGAAAACATGTTGTGTTACTCCTTCAACAATATTCGTCTACCAAGCGTGACTTTTGTGCTACCACCCCAAAAGCCAATGACTTGGTGTGGGTTTAAACCATCATCGGAGCTCTGAAGCGCTTGAGTCGGAGCGCGTTGCCGAGCACAAATATACTGGAAAGTGCCATTGCGGCCGCAGCGAAAATTGGCGAAAGCAAGGTGCCATTCAACGGGTAGAGCGCACCCGCCGCAACCGGGATCAACACGGCGTTGTAGGCGAAGGCCCAGAAAAGGTTCTGCTTAATGTTACGGATCGTGGCCTGACTAAGCGCGATCGCATTCGTCACGCCACGCAAGTCGCCCGACATTAGCACCACGTCAGCAGCTTCTATCGCTACATCGGTTCCCGTGCTGATAGCGAGCCCAACATCAGCTTCGGCGAGTGCTGGCGCGTCGTTGATACCGTCTCCCACGAAGGCGACTCGCGCGCCATTGTTCCGGAACTTCTTCAGTGCCTCGACTTTACCATCAGGGAGAACCTCGGCTAAGACTTCATCGATGCCAAGCTGCTCGGCAATCGCCGCAGCGGTCGCCGCATTGTCGCCAGTGATCATCGCGACTTTCAGTCCGAGCGCGTGCAGCGCCTTGATTGCTTCGGGCGTTGTTTCTTTGATTGGATCTGCGACTGCAATCACCGCTGCCAAGCGGCCGTCGATCGCGGCATAAAGTGGGCTCTTGCCTTGCTCGCCAAGACGCAGGGCGGTGGACTGCAAGCTCGACATATCCAGACCGAGCTGCGTCATAAACCGATCCGCACCGACGGCGACGGTACGACCTGCGACCTTGGCCGACACGCCGAAGCCCGGTGTTGCGTCGAAGCTCTCAATAGGTGCAAGGGTGAGGTTCAACTGCTTTGCGGCTGTGACGATCGATTCGGCAATCGGGTGCTCGGAGCGGGTCTCGACGGCCGCAACAAGAGCAAGAACTTCGTTGTATTCAAATCCCTCGGCAGGCATGAGATCGGTCAGCTCGGGGCGTCCTTTGGTCAGCGTGCCGGTTTTGTCGAGCGCGATAACGCTCACATCGCGCAACGCCTGCAAGGCTTCGCCCTTACGAAAGAGTACGCCGAGCTCGGCCGCACGGCCGGTGCCAACCATGATTGAGGTCGGCGTTGCCAGTCCCATAGCGCACGGACAAGCGATAATAAGAACCGCGACCGCATTAACGAGCGCAAAGGTCAGCGCTGGGGACGGGCCGAAGATTAGCCAGACTAGGAAGGTCATCGTGGCAGCTGCCATCACCGCTGGGACGAACCACATGGTCACTTTGTCGACCAGCGCCTGGATCGGCAGCTTTGACCCCTGCGCTTGCTCGACCAGACGAATGATCTGCGCGAGCACCATATTCGCGCCGACCTTGGTGACGCAAAAACTGAAAGCGCCCGTCTTGTTGATAGTGCCGCCGACAACTTCGGCTCCCACCCCTTTAGATACGGGCACCGGCTCGCCGGTGATCATGCTCTCGTCAACATAAGAGGCACCTTCGACGACTTCGCCGTCGACCGGAATCTTCTCGCCCGGACGAACGAGCACTATGTCACTAGTCATCACCTGATCGAGCGGTATTTCAAACGTTTCGCCGTTGCGCTGGACGCGCGCGGTCTTAGCCTGAAGTCCGACGAGCCGCTTGATCGCTTGCGAGGTTCGCCCCTTGGCGCGCGCCTCCAGCATGCGTCCGAGCAGGATCAAGGTAACGATGACAGCAGCAGCTTCAAAATAGACGTTGGCAGTGCCTTGCGGCAGCGCTTCAGGGGCAAAGGTTGCGACGATCGAATAACCATAAGCCGCCGCGGTGCCGACCGAGACCAGTGAGTTCATGTCGGGAGCACCACGCAGCAACGCCGGTACCCCTTTTAGGAAGAAGCGCAGACCCGGACCGAACAGAACCAGGGTGGCGAGCGCGAACTGCACATACCAGTTGGTCTGTTGCCCCAGAACCCCCATCACCCAATGATGCATGGCGGGAATAAGGTGAGAGCCCATCTCAAGGATGAATACGGGCAAGGTGAGGATGGCTGCAGTGATAAAAGAACGTCGCAGTGCCCGCGCCTCGCTCTCACGACGCTCAGTGTCCTGATCGCCAGCATTCGCCGTTTCGGCGGACAAGCGACGGGACTTGTAACCCGCCTGTTCGACAGCGGCTTCAAGATCTGCCGTGGAGACGCTCCCTGCAAAATGGCGCACCCTCGCGCGCTCGGTCGCCAGATTTACAGTGGCTTCGAGCACGCCCGGAATTTTTACGAGCGCTTTCTCTACCCGGCCCACACACGATGCGCAGGTCATGTCCTCGATCGCCAACTCGATGGTCTCTTCGCGAATGGTGTAGCCAGCGCTCTGAATGGCGTGGACAGCCGCCTGCGGATTGGCTACGCCGGTGAAAGTAATGTCGGCGCGTTCGGTGGCAAGATTGACCACGGCCGTCTGCACTCTGGGGACCGCTTTCAACGCTCGCTCGACACGGCCGACACATGATGCACACGTCATGCCTTCGACAGGCAGGCTCAGACGAGTGCCTGCGGACACGGATTGATTGGCGTTTTGTGGCAAGGAAACAGAAGCCATTGAACTACTCCTTAAATGTTGAGTTAAAAAAGCTTAATGCTTCCAACCATGGGAAGGTCAAGTCCTGTGTGTGATTTATTTCACGACGCGTCCGTTCGAAATGCCGTCGGCGCCACTGCAGTCCTGATCCGCCTGCGCGCAGATCTCCCAGCCGCCACCCAGCGCCTTGTAGATGCTGACAACGGCAAGCTGTTGGTGGGTGCGAGCGATTGCCAGCGCACGCCGGCTTGCAAAGTCGGACCGTTCGGCTTCGAGCACATCAAGGTAGATGCCTTCACCTGCTGAGAACCGCACACGGGCAAGACGAGCCGCCTCGCGATTTGCGGCTGACTCAAGCAGACGCAGCTCAAGCGTGCTACCCGCGGCGCCATAGGCTTTGAAGGCATCCTCGGTTTCCTGCAGTGCGCGCAACACGGTCTGGTCGTAGACGATCAACGTCTCTTGGGTACGTGCCTCGCTGGCGGCGATGCGGGCACGCACGCGCCCAGTATCGAAAAGAGACCAGCGAATGACCGGGCCGAGGAAGCTGGACAGCACTCCGGAGCCATTTACTTCATCGAGACTTCCAGCAACAAGCCCGATTGAACCATGCACTTGGATCTCGGGGTAGAAACCAGCCGTCTCGACCCCAATCCGAGCGGTCGCCGCAGCGAGAGTCCGTTCAGCCGCCGCAATATCAGCACGCCGTGAAAGGAGTGCTGCAGGATCGCCCACGGCGATTATTCGAACAGCAAGCGCTTCACGCGCAGGCGTGGCAACGGGTGGTCTAAACGTCTGGGGCGTTTCGCCAAGAAGGATGGCCAGTGCATTGCTGGAGGCCGCACGGCGGCGCTCCAGTTCGGGCACAGCCACCTTGACATGGTGCAACAAGGCCTCGGTACGGAGCTGGTCGAATTCGCTGGCAGAACCGGCGTGCACGAGACGTTCGACCAGGCTCAGGCTTTCGCGCTGGCTTTGGCTGATGTCGGCGGCTACAGCTAGTTCGGCCTCGATACCGCGTAGCTCGAACCAAGTGGCAGCCACCGCAGCAGCGACCCCCGCCTGCACACCACGCAGCAGAGCCTCGCGGGAGCCTGCTTGCGCCTGAGCGGCCTCCACCGATCGCCGCACACGGCCAAAAAGATCGATTTCCCAGGAAGCGTCTACCGCGCCGCGATAGGTTTCTATCTGACGCGACTGACTATGGGGCGTCTCGACCTCACTCCGGCGACGGTTCTCATAACCAAGCTCAGCGCCACCGCTCGGCAGGAAGCCCTGACGGCTCTCACCCAACATGGCCTTTGCCTCTTCGAGCCGAACGACAGCGATACCTATGTCATGGTTCGCCGCGAGCGCCCGCTGGATCATGATGTTCAGAGCTGGATCGTCGAAGGTGCCCCACCACTTCACCTCAACGGCCCCTGTTCCAAGACCGGCGGGAGGCTCACTGAAACTGGTCGGAAACTGCGATGAAGGTAGTGAGTAGTTTGGGCCCACCGCCGTGCATCCAGTCAAGATGAGCGCACTCAGGGGTAACAGAACTGCTTGGTAGGGACTTCTCATGACATGCTCTCCTCTATGTGCGGCTTAGCACTTGAACTGTAACTGTGCCGCTCGAAGTGAGCCTCCAAGCCACGTATCACTACATAAAAAACCGGTGTCAGGAATAATCCGAACAATGTCACGCCGAGCATACCTGCGAAGACCGCAATCCCCATAGCCTGGCGCATTTCGGCCCCAGCACCGCTTGCCAATATCAACGGTACGACGCCAGCAATAAATGCCAATGAGGTCATCACGATAGGCCGCAACCGCAATCGACAAGCCTCAACGACCGCCTCCAGCGCACTTGTTCCTGCAGCTTCGAGGCCGCGTGCAAACTCGACGATCAAAATTGCGTTTTTGGCCGCCAAACCGACGAGCACGATAAGCCCAATCTGAACAAAGACGTTGTTGTCGCCCCCAGCCAGCCAGACACCGGTAATCGCGCTCAAAAGACACATCGGCACGATCAGCAGAACCGCCAGAGGCAGCAGCCAGCTGTTGTATTGCGCGGCGAGGATGAGATAAGCGAGCAGCACGCACAATGGGAAAATGAACAGTGCAGAATCGCCAGCCAGTTTTTGCTGGTAGGTAAGATCAGTCCATTCGAAGCTCATGCCTTCAGGCAAAACCTCCTTGGCTAATCGTTCCATGACCGCAACAGCCTGCCCCGAGCTGACGCCAGCCATCGCACCGCCCGAGATGTCGGCCGTAGGGTAACCGTTGTAGTGCATCACGCGGTCTGGGCCGGCACTTGGTGTCACAGTGACAAAGGAGGACAACGGCAGCATATCTCCGGCCGCGTTGCGCACCTGCAGTCGGCCGATAGATTCGGCTTGCATGCGGTGGTCTGCATCGGCTTGGGCCGTCACCTTATAGGTTCGACCGAAGCGGTTGAAGTCGTTGATATATAGAGATCCGAGATAGACCTGAAGCGACTCGAAAACATCCGCCAGACGAACCCCCTGGCTCATGACCTGAGTGCGATCGATGGTGACATCTAACTGCGGCGCATTGATGTCAAGACTGGTCATAAGCCCAGCCACCTCGCCCGACTCGGTAGCTTTTGTCATCAGGATCTGGGTCTGCTGCACCAGAGCTGCTAGCCCAGCACCGCTGCGGTCCTCGACCTGCATCTTAAATCCGCCCGTCGCGCCAAGGCCTGGCACCGGTGGTGGCGGGAACACGCCGAGGAAACCATCGGGGATGCTGGCAAATTGGGCTTGCAAGCGCCCCGCAATCGCCATCGCGCTGAGATCGGGTGTAATGCGATCTTTAAACGGGTCGAGCATGATGAATATGACCGCGGTATTTGGCACGTTGACGAAACCATTGATAGAAAGGCCGGGAAACGCAACGACACTTTCGACACCTGATTCGGTCAGCGCGATCTTCGACATCTGTTTGACGACTGCGTCGGTGCGGTCCAGTGACGAGGCGTTTGGCAGCTGGGCGATTGCGACAAGATAATATTTGTCCTGCATGGGCACGAAGCCGGGCGGGACGGCCTTGAATCCGAAGAAGGTCAACGCAAGGAGTCCGGCGTAAACCAGAAGCGCCACGCCGCTAATCCGCACCACTTTGCGCACCGTGTTGCCATAAGCGTCAGGTGCATGCTGGAACGGCTGGCCTAGTGTCCGAAACAACTGTTCGGCGCGGCCACGCAGACTGTGTGGAACACGCACTATTGCCGCCTGGCGCGGACGCAACAAGAGTCCTGCGAGCGCAGGGCTGAGCGTGAGTGAATTAACTGCCGACAGAATGGTTGAAATCGCAATCGTGAGCGCAAACTGTCGATAGAACTCACCCTGCAAGCCACTTAGAAAAGCGGTCGGAATGAAAACGGCGGCGAGCACCGAGGTAATCGCGATAATAGGACCGGTGACTTCGTCCATGGCAAGCCGCGCGGCCTGTATGGGTTCCTCACCATTTTCGATGTGACGTTCGACATTCTCGACCACCACGATCGCGTCATCGACGACGATCCCGATTGAAAGCACCAGGCCAAACAACGACAACGTGTTCAGTGAGAAGCCCATCAGATGCATGACGGCAAAGGTGCCGATCAGCGACACCGGCACCGCTATAAGGGGTATGAGCGAAGCACGCCAGTTGCGCAGGAACAGCACCACCACGATAACGACAAGAAGAATCGCCTCCAACAAGGTGGTTACCACCGACTCCAGCGAGGCACGAACAAACACCGTCGGGTCATACGCGATGCGCGAGCTGAGTCCTTCCGGAAAGCTGCCTTCAAGCCGCTGCATGGTTGTACGCACCGCCTGAGCAACGTCGAGTGCGTTAGCGCCCGGACTCTGGATGATTTGCAGCGCAACGGCAGGTTCACCGTCAAGCAGACTGCGCAATGCGTAGGTATCGGCCCCCATCTCAATGCGGGCAACATCGCGCAAGCGCGTCACCTGGCCGTCGCCGCCCGTACGAATGATGATGTCGCCGAACTGCTCCTCATCAGTTAACCGCTCGAGCGTGTTCACTGTCACTTGGAACGCGACACTGGAATTGGGAGCCTGACCGACGGAACCAGCTGCCACCTGTACGTTCTGCTCGCGCACAGCGGCAATCACATCGCCCGCTGTCAGCCCTCGTGCGGCGATCAGGCTCGGATCGAGCCTGAGCCGCATACTATATTCACCAGCTCCCCAAACCAGAACGTCGCTGATTCCCGGGATACGGGACAGATCGTCGCGCACCTGGAGGTAAGCGTAGTTCGAAATATAGAGAGGGTCGTAGCGTTTGTCTGGCGATAACAGATGAACCACCATCAGGATGTCCGGCGAGGTCTTCTGCGTAATGACGCCTTGGCGCTGCACCTCCTCCGGCAAACGCGGCAGAGCGCGCGAGACGCGGTTTTGTACCTGGATCTGTGCCATATCGGCATTCGTCCCTTGCGCAAACGTGACGGTCAGGATCATTCGGCCGTCAGTGGCTGATTGCGACGACATGTATAGCATGCCCTCGACCCCGGTGATCGCCTGCTCGAGTGGCGCGGCTACCGTTTCTGCAATCACCTTGGGATTGGCGCCCGGGTAGGAAGCGGTCACCTGAACCGTCGGCGGCGTCACGGTCGGATACTCGCTGAGCGGCAATTGGAAGAAGGCAACGATGCCAGCGAGCACCATCAAAATTGAAAGGACGATGGCAACAATCGGGCGATCGATGAAAAAACGTGGGAATGTCATTGTACGGCTCCCGAGGTTTGTGACACCGCAATAGGTGTACCGTCAATCGCAGCGGACTGTGGCGTGACCTGCATGCCTGGGCCTACCAGCCCCTTGACAACGATGTGCTCGCCGGGCTGTAGACCTTGTTCGATCACGCGCAAACCCTCGACCACCGGACCCAGCTCGACGGGCCGATATTCCGTCTTGTCGTCTTTGCCGACAACGAGCACATAGTGGCTACCTTGATCGGTACTAATCGAATGATCGGAAACCAGAACCCTCGCTTGCGGCGCTCCGGTCTCTAGTTTAACCTTGGCAAAAAGACCGGGCGTCAAATGCCCATCGGGGTTGTTGACAACAGCGCGGATACGCACTGTTCCCGTCCCACGATCGCTGGTGTTGGAGAGGAAGTCGACACGGCCTGGCCTCGAATACGTCTTGTCGGTGAGCAGTGCCACCATGACCTTTTCCGCCTGTGCACCATGCGTGGTAGTGTGGTCTCGGCCTGCGGCGAGCGATCGCAAATAAGTGCGTTCGTCGACATCGAAATAGACGTGGATGGGATCGATAGAAACAATAGTCGTGAGTGGCGTCTCACCGCTGAAGACGTAGTTGCCTTCTGTAACGAGGGCTTGGCCGACACGTCCACTGATCGGCGCCGTGACACGTGCGAAACTCAGATCCAATTGTGCGGCATCCACCGCTGCCTTTGCGGCGTCGACCTGTGCTTTGCTTGCATTCATAGAGGCGGTTGCGATGTCGAAGCGATCACGAGCAACGATCTTTTGGGCAAATAGCTGTTCGGCTCGTGCATATTCCGTTTGGGCAAGTATCGATGCCGTTTCAGCCTGGCGCAGGTGCGCCGTCGCGGCGTTCAGCGCGGCTTGGAACACCCGAGGATCAATGAGAAAGAGCTCGCTGCCCTTTTCGACGAAGCGTCCCTCGGGCAGGCTTACGTTCTGAATATAGCCAGCAACCCTCGGGCGCAGCTCAACCCGCTTGACCGCGGTCAGCGAACCTGTGAGTTCGACAAATGGCGTCACCGGACGAACGATCACTTCGGCCACCGGAACGCTTGGTGGCTTTGCGGGACTGACAGAGGGCATCGCCTCCTTGCATCCTGCGATAGCGAGTGCAACGCTTAGCGCCACAGTGGTTATGGTTATGCGTTTGACCTTCATCATTTTTTCCTTTCTCGATAGCAGTCGACAGTTAGTTTTGCTGAGCCGAGGTAGCTCTTACTGTATTTATCCGGCTTACTACGCTTAGAAGGTCAAGTGTTTTTTTGATTAGTAAGGAGGCCTTGCGAGACGCAGCGAAGTCTAACTCTGATGACGAAAAAATCATGATCAGCGACGAAAATCGCTAAGTATTAAGGCATGCACATAGAAGAAAACTTCCTCGACAAAAAAGCCAGACATACGGCCTTGGCTGCTACGACCACTGCACTTACAAATGAGAGCGATTGGAAGTGTTATTACTGCTGGCAGCTTTAGCCTACTGGTTGCATTCATGTTAGGGCTGACAGCAGAAATGGCCTGATTGCAGTTCCAAGCAAACAGCATTAAACACTGGCGAGTTTTACCGTTCGACTACTTGGGTATGAGGAATGTAAGCTCGCAAACTTAGAGCTTAGAACTAAGCAGATACAGGCTGAAATAAGGAAATGATGTTCTGGCCTTAAGTGTCAGACTGAGCAGTAATCAAAATAAAGAAGAGCTGATACTATGATTAAATTCGTGGTGATTACTCAGGTGTTTGATCAGGGCTAGCGCATGAGTGCCATTGCCTTAATTGCATTAGATTTACTTCTGTCTGTGAGCGTTCAGTGTACTGTTCAACCCATATTAGACAATTTTCATTGAGAATTTTTGAACTCTACAGGTGACAGATCACCATTAGCAGAATGACGTCACTCCAAGTTCTAATATTTCATTTAAACAGTCACATCTAGCTTAAAAAACTCCCTTGTTGGTTGAGCAATATTAAAAATCCAATAGTGTAAAGCTACCAAAGAAACGCTAAACGAAGGCATTATCCCAACACACACCTACCCATACTGCCTCAAAATTAAGTGCTGAAATAAAATTAGACCGGAGCAGGTGCAGTGGTATAGAGAGTCTGACTATTATATTGGCGGTGATATTACATTTTTGGAAAAAATTCAATTACTCTGTCCTTAAATTATATCCATTTATAACTCGTTATGGGCGGATAAGCAGCACCTCTGTTACTAGGTGCTGCTCTCCTAAGAACCGTACATGCAACTTTCACTGCACACAGCTCAAGCCTCCACTAAGGTGCACTGTCAATTGGCGGTATTTTGCGACTTGCTGCTTCTATCTACACTGCAACAGGTTGACTCAGGTTTGGCCGGATATCCAATTTCCTCCAGAGCGTCGAGTATTTCGTCTTGCGATTGGCTGCTTTGTACATTGATACTACGGCTGGAGAGATCTGCTGTTACGACTGCATCGGCGTCCAGTTCCTTTATTGCACGATTGATCAAGCCAAAGCAGTGGTTGCAGGTCATATCGGTAATTTTTAACGTTAACATCGTAAATCTCCTTTGCTAGGTGGGCAGCTAAAATTCTGCACCTTGCTACAGGGAGAAGGTCAAGGCTTATTTTCTGTGATGTTACCCAGTACCAGTTGTGCCCAAATGGCACAATGTGAGCAGGGGTCGCCAGTGCTGCAATCTGATAGCTACTCAGTACTTGCTGGAAAAAGGCGGTCACACTGGTGGAAAACGTGCGTAAGAATATGAAAGAGAAGGCGATGTTGTTGTGGGATAGAGCGATGCTGTCGAGACTTTTCATCATAGAAACCATCAACGACCAGTTAAAAAATATCTCTCAAATAGAGCTCTCCAGACACCGCAGCGTGCATGGTTTTATGCTGAATATGATTGCGGGACTCATCGCCTATCAATTAAAAGACAATAAGCCACAACTGAACCTCACTAACGGGGAGTTTAATGCTATTGCAGTTATGGCTAGTTAAACCGATCTCAGGTTAAATAAGGTCGAGCCAACCCCCTGCCCCGAGCTGTAAAATCAGCAATAACGTTTTTTACTACAGCAAACGGCAGCTTGCGAAACATAACATCAGATCGGTATATGGAACATCACCCACTTCAAGCAAGGTCAGTAGGCTGATTGACTCAATAACTAGACCATCCATAGTGCACCTCAATTCGTTATTTTTTAATATTATACGCATAGATGCGACAGCTTGTGTCGCAACTAAAAGGTATTTGTACAACGGACTCTTATATCATCGCTAGGCACTGAATTTGCGATAGCTTGTGGTACAGAAAGTGGTTTAAGTGGCTTGTTGGATGACGTAATTAATTTATCGCTCATCTACTACTAACATGTGAAGTGGTTCAATGCTACCGTTAAATACGACAAGCTGGTGATTGACATAGGGCGGAGGAATGAGAATAGTACGCGATAGTACGCGGCAGGTTGCAGAGAAGCCTGTCCGCAAAAGATGATATCACTCTGATAAATTAACAGCGTTGCGAATCGATTTCATATCGAACCCACAGCAATCAAATAAGTTTGGCTTAGCGGAATGCCAATAAACTTAGGAGAATTGTTTGTGAAACATGCAACCGCTAACACTTTCAAACCCGCCGGTATCAATGTTGAACCTTCTGACATTGTACCCTTGGCAGCCACCGAAACACCCTCCCACGGGAAATCTCATTCAGGATCTCAGTCAACAGAGTCCTTAGGTACGTCAGCTATCCCTACTTTGTATTTGCGTTTTGCGTTACCCATGGCATTCGCCATGATGCTCAGCGGCAGCTACAACTTAGTCGACTCATATTTTATTTTGAAATACATCGGTGCCGATGCATTGGCTGGGGTAACGATTGCCTTCCCGTTACAAATGATGATTTTCGCTTTAGCCTGCATGATAGGAAATGGGACTGCGACCTTAGTGAGCCGATTTTTAGGGGCAAACGAATTTGATAAGGCGAGTCAAATCGCGAACACCGGTTTCGCGTTAGCCCTATGTTGCGGCGTGATCGTCACTGTCGTGTCACTCGCCCAGCTCGATAATCTATTAGCGTTTATTGGGGTAAGCTCAACACTTGCCTTAGCTGCTACAGAGTATCTACAACCCATTCTCTGTTTTAGTCAGTTCACCTTTTTGTTATCCCTTAGCGGCGATTTACTCAGAGCACAAGGCAAAGTCATGGTGATGCTGCTGGTTATCTTGTTGTCGGCGGTCATGAACATCCTGTTCGATACACTCTTTATTGCCGTTTTGGAGATGGGAGTAAGTGGTGCGGCGTGGGCAACGGTAGCGGGCCAATGTGTGAGTCTATTTATCGCCGTCGTCTATTTTGTTCCCAATAACCGCTTTGCCAATAAGCAGGCGCTTCATCGGCAAGCTGCCCAGCCTATTTGTTTTAGAATAGAGCAGATAAAGCTCAACCTCACTGAGATAAAAGCGATTCTTGGCTTAGGTAGCCCAATACTATTGTCATATCTTGGGATTGCCTGCGTGATCTCATTGGTAAATCATATTTTAGTCAGTCATTTAGCCAATGCAGTGCCCAATACGCCAGCGGCGAATGAGGTCGCGTACATGATCAGCGCTTATGGTTTGATCGGACGCTTTAATATCTTTATCGCCCTGCCGCTCATGGCTCTAACCAGTGCAGCACAGACGATCAGTGCCTATAACTATGGGGCGATGGCATCTTCTCGGGTGTTAGCGTGTGCTAAATGGGGAATCGTCTTGACCTGCTGTTATCTGAGTGTAGTGACAATTATATTTATGGAGTTTCCTACCTCGGTTTTGGTATTTTCACCGATGACCTCGCACTCATTGCCGCCTGTATTAAGATTTCGAGTGTGACGTTTATCGCCTTACCTTTGGCGGGGATCACAGGTATCGCAATTGCTGTGTATCAAGGCACAAACCGCCCTAAGCTTGCATTGCTATTATCTGGGATAAAAATCTATGGTTTGTTATTGCCCCTGCTGGTCCTGTTACCTCAACTATCCTTTACAGATATTTCATTTATCACAGGTGTATTAAACATTAATATCATGCCAAACGCTTTGATTGAGTTATGGATGGCCTTTCCAATCGCGGACATTTTAGCTTGTCTCTTGAGTTTATTGATCATCAGTATTTGGCCTTTCATTCACGTGCCGCGAGCAAATCGAGTCAGTCATGGAGGTAATGCAAAATGAAGTTAGCCAATATGCAAGACTCAAGTGTTATCGCATTAAATGAAACCAAAATTCGCGCTAAAAAGCTGCTCAAGGCTTGTCAGCAGGATGAGCTGCCAGCCAAGCAAAGAGTCACAACCTTAATAGCGAAGTTGGGCATCTTATACTCAGATCTCCAGCTAAAGCATTGCCAACAAGTGATTGCTCGTGAGCTAGGCTTTATCGATTTTCATCATTGTCAGCGAGTCCTGTCGGGTCAAGCCATACTCGGGGATGATTGGGGAAACTTATTCCACACTAAGCAATGCGAGACACTACTGAATCATTGGTTTACTGGTTATTTAGCCGCGCGTGAGTTTAATACGCAAGCTGAGGACACATTGCTACTCCCCTACAAGAAGCAGTTTTTTGTGGTGGAGCGGCGGGATTACTGCAATGCACTGAATTTGCCGATAATTTTGCAACCAGTTGATAATGCTGGCGAACCGACTATCCTGCGAGATCTGGTGAGCAGCTATGCTTATGCAGATTGGCATTCCTTTGCTCTTGCCATGATCCAACACAAACTCCCCAAAGTGTAATGATGGCTGAGATTGTCAGGCATCATGTTGAATGAGGAAATCTAGAGTTAAATAATACAAGCAAAGTCATCATTGCTGATGGCTTTGCTTGTGAAATATGGCTGAAACACTGCGTTTCGGATCAGAAACGCAAGGCTAAAATAGCTAAAATGCAAAAAGCCGCTAATTGCTTAGCGGCTTTTTGACTAAATATGGCGGAGGAGCAGGGATTTGAACCCTGGGTGGGCTATAAACCCACGCCGGTTTTCAAGACCGGTGCATTAAACCACTCTGCCACCCCTCCGAACGAGGCGCATAATATAAGTAAGTCTGTTGACTGTAAAGCACTAACTCTCAATTACGCGCCAATTGTTGCTATTACACTCAATCCGCTGGATTTTGCTTCACATCGGACATTATGCCTACCCGTGCGGGATCTGGCTTAGTGAAATGTTTGGCAAAGTCGCCCCACTCTTGTTGACTCTTAAGTATATAGCCGACCACAACTAAGATAGCGCAACATAGGATACCCCAACCAATAGCCACTTCACCTAGGCTTGCCCACATAGCAACTAAGCTAGATGCACCAAAGGCAATGCTGATCTGTAAGAAGTTCTGTAATCCTGCGGCCTTAGCGGCATTCTGACTAAACTGCTGTAGCGCGCTGTTAACGACTATTGGATAAATTGCACCATTGGCCGCCGCTAAAATAGAGAACGAAATCAGCAGTGGGAAAATCGTGCTCGCGGGATAAATCAGCGTGAACATGATGATCGAAATAACGCAGGCTGCGAAAATCGACAACAAGATATTGAGTGTTTGATGCCCGCCAATGCGTTTTATCAGTAACTTACTCGCATAACCACCGACAATAAACATGATGGTTTGCGGGATAAAACTTAACCCAATTTCAGTCGCTTGATAACCGTGCATTTCCATCACAATCGGCCACACAGTTAGGTAGGCAAAGAAAGCACCGGAACAGGCACCGAAGATCACGACGTTGCCTAAATAGCGGGTGTTTTTCAAAATTTGCCCATAAGATACAGCGACATGTTCACTGTGTTTATGTTGACTCTTGCCTGGAACAAAGTACAAGGTCATCAATACCAGCAGAAAAGCGATAACACACAAGGAGATAAAGATTGCACGCCAGCCTAATTCGTTCAGAATATAAGCGCCAAGGATCGGTGCTAATGCAGGCGATAATGCAACCAATGGCATAATGTTGCTGAAAATACCTTGGGCTTTATCGGCATCATATTGTTCTACCACAATAGCTTGCCAAATAACCCCTGCGCTACAGGCGCCAATGGCTTGGAAGAAGCGCGCGGTATTGAGCATTAATATAGAATCACTGTTGGCAATAAACACGCTAGCAATGGCAAATAAAACAAGGCCAAAGATCAGTGCCCAACGTTTGCCGATTTTATTGACTAACGGGCCGTAAAGCAGCTGACCTAAGGCAAGACCCGCAAGGAAACAGGTCAGTGACATCGCCACCTGTGATGGTGTGCTGTTAAATGAGCTTTCAATTGCTTTGAAAGCAGGCAAATACATGTCAGTGGCAATAAAGCCAAGCATGCTCAACATGGCTAAATAGAATAGAAACATAAAGAACTTTATGTTTACAAAGGTGTTACTAGACGTTTTCATAAAATAATCGGGTCGGATTGACTAAAGTGTGCAGTCTAAAGACTTGTTAAATTTATTGGAAACGTTTATTTTTGACTTGTGCTATCAATTATTTTCATTGGAATGGACGTCAGTTATGCTCTCAGAACAAGCGCTAGAACTCATTGATATTGTGGCTCGTGTAGGTAGTTTCACCGCGGCGGCGAATCGGCTACATAAAGTGCCCTCTGCCGTGAGCTACGCGGTCAAGCAAATAGAAGAAGAACTCGGCGTCATTCTTTTTGAACGGCATCATCGCAGCGTAACGTTAACACCAGCGGGTGAACATTTTGTGAAGCAAGCCAGAACCTTGCTCACGCAAATGGACGAGATGAAACGTGGCACTCAGCGCGTGGCAAATGGTTGGCAACCCACCTTGTCCATAGCCCTTGATAATATCGTCCGTGCCGACAGGATCAGCGTATTAATTGCTGACTTTTATCGACACTTCCATGATATTGAATTAATTATTCGCATTGAGGTCTTTAACGGGGTTTGGGAAGCGCTCGCCACTGGTCGCAGTGATATTGCTATTGGTGCGACAACCGCAATTCCAGTCGGTGGTGTTTACCAATATAAAGACATGGGGGATATTGAGTGGGCGTTTCTTGTTAGTAAAAATCATCCCTTGGCCAGTATTGACCGCCCATTAAGTGACGATGAGCTGCGCCCTTTTCCCTCGATTTGTTTAGAAGATACTTCTCGGGAAATTCCAAAACGTATGACTTGGTTGCTCGAAAATCAACGTCGCCTCGTTGTACCCGATTGGATCCGTGCCATTAACTGTTTCCGCGAAGGTTTAGGCGTCGGTTATATGCCAGTGCATTTAGCGAGCGTGTTTATTAAGGCGGGTGCGCTGGTTGAAAAACAACTGGAAAATCCAAAGCAGACAAGCCCTTGTTGCTTGGCGTGGAATGCTGACAAGATGTCGCCTGCACTCGCTTGGGTGCTGGAATATCTTGGCGATACTGAAAAATTGCACAAAGAGTGGCTGGCTTAAGCTTGGTTTAAACTCAATATGCTGATCTAGTCATTGAAATCAGCATTGAGTGTGATTGTGTACCGTCTGCTTATGTACAGACTAAATTTTTACCTTCATAGTGGATGAAGACGCAGATACAAGAATCTTATTTTTTTGCTTTGCAGTTAAAGTTGAAATAAATAATTGAGTAAAATTTTGAAGATTAACAATTTGTTATTCATGGTTCTATGACTTTCACCCGTATCTCATGTACGGTATCATTGCACCAGTTAAGTTCATTTTAGGATTTTACGGGAACTTAGTGTGCTGTAAAAAATCAAAATGATCAGTTTGGAAATGTGTCAACGGAGATCAACATGACCCAAGAAACCTTATATTCGACGAGTGCGTCAACACTGGAAGTGAACAAACTTCTTAAAAACACTTATATGCTGTTATCGATGACATTGGCCTTCTCTGCCCTGTGTGCGGGTTTGGCAATGGCATTAAATATCAGTCCGTTAGTCTCCATTGGTTTATCGATTGGTGGCCTAGTACTGTTGTTTGTCACGTTACGTAAAGCCGAGTCTGCAGCGGGTATCTTCTGGGTGTTTGCCTTTACGGGTATGGAAGGTGCTTCACTGGGCTACATGCTCAATCACTACGCGGGTATGGCAAACGGTCCACAGCTGATCATGCAAGCACTGGGGTTAACGTCAGTGATTTTCGTTGCGTTATCAGCCTATGCCGTGACCACTAAGAAAGATTTCTCTTTCCTACGTGGATTCTTATTTGCCGGCTTGATTGTGGTGATCGCCGCCGCTGTGATTAATATTTTTATGGGTAACAGTGTTGCCTTTATGGCAATTAACGCGGGCTTGGCGTTACTGATGACAGGTTTTATCCTGTTTGATACTAGCCGTATCGTCAATGGCGGCGAAACTAATTACATTCGCGCGACTATCTCGTTATACCTAGACTTCTTAAACCTCTTCATCGCGCTGTTGCACCTGATGGGCATAGGCAACGATGACTAATCCTAGTTAGCGATTTTTAGCTTAACTTGCGTTAGAATGGCCCTACTTTTAGGGCCATTTTTATTTTAAATGAGCAAATTTATTATCCAAGTGAACGGGCCCGCTTATGGCACGTCGGCGAGTGTTAATGCCTTACGCTTCTCCCAAGCTGCACTTTTAGCTGGGCATCAGATTATCTGTGTGTTTTTTTATCAAGATGGCGTGTATAACTCCACAGATTTAAGCTTACCCGCCTCCGATGAAAACGATGTGATCAGTGACTGGAAACAGCTGGCGCAATCCCATCAGGTCCCGTTAGTCAATTGCGTTTCTGCAGCGCTACGTCGTGGCATTGTGAGTCAGCAAGATGCCAGCGAGAATGGCCTTAGCCACTGGAATGTGGGCGAGTCATTTATCATGGGCGGTTTAGGTGAGCTAATCACAGGTATTGAATCGGCCGATCGTTTGATCAGTTTTTAACTCTCAGGGCTACTATGAAAAAATTGTGTATCCTATTTCGCTGCTCGCCACATGGTACTGTTCGTGGCCGCGAAGGTTTAGATCTTGCCCTGCTTAGCGCTAGCTTCGAACAAGAAGTGAGTTTAGTGTTTGTTGATGAAGGTGTGTTGCATTTGATTAAAGAGCAACAGCCTGAGCTTATCGGTGCTAAAGATTACATATCCACCTTTAAAGCACTGCCGCTGTATGATATTGGCTCTGTGTTAGTCTGTAAGCAATCCTTAGCCGATTACGGCTTAAGCCATGGCTTACTGTCGATCCCAGTCACAGTAATCAACGATGAAGCCATCGCAGCCCATTTAAACCAAGTGGATGAGGTCTTAGTATTCTAATGATTTTACATCATATTCAAACATCTCCCAGTCGAGATAGCGCGCTGAAACTTTGTTTACGTTACGCCTGTAAGGAAGATGCGATTTTATTATCGAGCGATGGCGTTAACGCGTTACTGCTGCGCCAGTGGGCAATGGCATTATCGCCCTTCAAGTTGATGGTCTTAAAAGACGATGTTATCGCACGTGGCCTATCCGAACGTTTAAAGAACGTGATGCTTATCGATTACAATGAGTTTGTGGCTCAATCATTACTCCATGACAAGGTGATAACGTGGTAAATCCATTGCAATTTAATGGCGCAGAAATCGCCCGTGACCATCAAGGTTATTTAAAAAATCTTAACGATTGGCAACCCGATATGGCCCTGTTGTTAGCAGCAGAAGAGCAAATTTTACTTACGCCAGCCCATTGGGAAGTGATTAACTTTGTTCGAGATTTCTATCTCGAATATAAAACGAGCCCTGCTATCCGTGTATTAGTTAAAGCCATTGGCCAAGCCTTAGGACCAGACAAAGGCAATTCAAAATACTTATATACCCTATTCCCGATTGGACCTGCGAAACAAGCAACGAAAATCGCGGGCCTGCCCAAACCAGCTAAGTGTATTTAATGGCAAAGGGTTAAGTCATCACGTAAACATGATACAAACAAAAAGGCATGTTCCCTTGGGAAACATGCCTTTCTTTTTACTTGAACAAAGTTGATAGGGTTATTTGACGTTTTCTAACACAACCCAGATGGCTTTGCCTACGGTGGCAAGCATTACAGCAAAAAATACTGCAATCACAGCAGTATAGGAAAGCCAACGGAGATAGCGCTGGCCTTTATCCATAGTATTATTTTGTGTTCCATTAGCCTATTTGAGTCAAACCGCCCATGTAAGGACGCAGAACTTCAGGGACTGTGATACTGCCATCAGCATTTTGATAGTTTTCTAAAATAGCCACTAAAGTACGACCTACAGCTAAACCTGAGCCGTTTAACGTATGCAATAGCGCAGGCTTATTGTCTGCTTTCACACGGTAACGCGCTTGCATACGACGGGCTTGGAAATCCTTCATGTTTGAGCAAGAAGAAATCTCACGATAGGTATTTTGTGCTGGTAACCAGACTTCGATATCGTAGGTTTTGCTTGAGCCAAAGCCCATATCGCCAGTACATAAAATCACTGTTCGATACGGTAAACCTAAACGTTGCAACACAGTTTCAGCATGACCTGTCAGCGCTTCAAGTGCCGCCATTGAATCTTCAGGCTTAACAATTTGCACCATTTCAACTTTATCGAATTGGTGCTGACGGATCAGACCACGGGTATCTTTGCCGTATGAGCCGGCTTCGCTGCGGAAACATGCAGTATGCGCTGTTAACTTTATTGGCAGCTCGTCTTCATCAACAATGCTATCGCGAACTAAGTTCGTTAATGGCACTTCTGCGGTTGGGATAAGGCTCAAGCCTTGGCCTTCTTCAGTCGCAGGTTTAGTGTGGAATAAGTCTTCACCAAACTTAGGTAGCTGGCCTGTGCCGAGTAAGCTTGCCTCGTTAACCAGTAATGGCACATAGGCTTCGGTATAACCGTGCTCTGTGGTATGTAAGTCCAACATGAACTGACCAATGGCGCGGTTTAAGCGGGCGACTTGGCCTTTCATCACGATGAAACGTGAGCCAGTGATTTTAACGGCATTTTTAAAATCTAAGCCGTTTAGGCCTTCACCTAAATCGATATGATCTTTAATTGGGAAATCAAAAGTGCGTGGCGTACCCCAACGTCTCACTTCAACGTTCTCTGTTTCATCGGCACCCATTGGTACTGATTCATCAGGCAGGTTAGGCATAGACATGGCAATGGCATTGACTTCTTCAAGTATAGCGGCCAGTTCAATCTTTTTGGCATCCAACTGTGAACCTAAATCGCCCACTTGCGCCATGATCGCGTCAACATCTTCACCACGGGCTTTAGCTTGGCCAATGGATTTGGAGATAGCATTACGCGACGCTTGTAATTCTTCGGTAGCCACTTGCAGTGACTTACGTTTTTCTTCTAATTGAATGAGATGAGCTATGTCTAAAATAAAGCCACGGGTAGCCAGTCGCTCAGCGGTAACTTCTAATTCGTTGCGCAAAAATTTAGGATCTAACATGTGATATATTCTTAATAGTTAAATGCGAGAAAAAACCAGTTGTTGACCTAAGTACACCATGAATAAACATAGACTTAGATTCAACACCACATTCAAAATCGCCTTCAGCCAATCCCCTTCTTGCATCAGCAACAAGGTTTCATTAGAGAAAGTCGAAAACGTTGTCAAAGCACCTAATAGACCGATACCTATAAGCGCTTTGAGTTCAGGGCTGATATGACTCATTTGCCCCAGAGCGTAAATTACGCCCATAAAAAATGAACCTATAACATTAACCAACAGTGTACCAAAAGGAAAACTGCTGCCAAATACTTGGATCATGAATATTGAAATAAGATAGCGTAAAACTGCTCCAATTGACCCGCCGAAAGCCACTAATAAGATGTTAGTCATATCTTTTGTTCTCACTGGCTTGATCTAACTGGGCTAATTGCGCCAATTTATCTTTGATCCGCTTCTCAAACCCTCGCTCAGTCGGAAAATAAAACTGTGCTGTTTGCAGGGATTCGGGGAAATAATTTTCACCACTGGCATAGGCATTGGCTTCATCGTGGGCATATCGATACCCAGCTCCCATGCCGATGTCTTTCATTAACTGAGTCGGTGCATTGCGTAAATGGTGCGGCACTTCGACTTGCCCTGTTTCGCGAGCTAACGCACGCGCCGCCTTAAATGCGGTATACACAGCGTTGCTCTTCGGCGCACTGGCAAGATAAACAATGGCTTGTGCTATTGCTCTCTCACCTTCGGCGGGGCCAACACGGTGAAAACAATCCCAGGCATTCAGTGCGATTGTCATCGCCGCAGGATCGGCATTGCCCACATCTTCAGAGGCAATCGCCAGTAAGCGCCTTGCCACGTAAAGCGGATCGCCACCGCCTTCTAATATTCGACAAAACCAATACAACGCGGCATCGGGTGCTGATCCGCGAATGGATTTATGTACAGCCGAGATTAAATCGTAAAACTGATCACCGTTCTTATCAAAACCAGCAACTTGGTGCCCCGCCACTTGAATTAACATTTCAGTGGTAAAGGTGCCACCGTCGATGAGCATATCACTCATCAACTCAATAAGATTTAACGCTTTACGGGCATCACCATCACAAAGTTGTGCCAATGTGGTGAGCACATCGGTTGGCATTACAAATCGTCGTAGGCCTAAACCGCGCTCGTTATCGTTTAAGGCTTGAGTCACTATATGGGCGATTTCATCATGGCTTAAGCGCTTGATAAGATAGACCCTTGCCCGCGAGAGTAAGGCATTATTGATTTCAAAAGACGGATTTTCTGTGGTCGCGCCGATAAAGATCACTGTGCCATCTTCAATAAATGGCAGAAAGGCATCCTGCTGACTCTTATTAAATCGGTGGACTTCATCGACAAACAATAGAGTACGTTGGCCACGGGATTCTGCAACGGCTTTTGCTTGCTCAATCGCGGCGCGAATGTCCTTAACGCCAGAGGTGACCGCGGAAATGCGCTCAACGTGAGCATTTGAATAATGTGCGATTAATTCAGCTAAGGTTGTTTTACCTGTGCCCGGCGGTCCCCACAACATCATGGAATGGGCGCGCCCAGCTTCCAATGCTTTGCGTAGTGGTTGGCCCTCACCCAGTAAATGGGCTTGACCTATGTACTCGCCAATCGTTCTTGGCCGCATGCGCGCGGCCAAGGGACGAAAATCGGGTGCAAAATTAAACGATAAACTGCTCACGCGATAGCCTAATGCGCTGCTTTACGACGTTGATCATCAACATCGACGCTGTCTGGGATCACAAAGGTGAACAAGGCTTTGTCTTTATTTGTGATGGCTTGCTGATTGCTTAAATCAAACAGGCTTAAATTACCTTTATCATCGGCAACATTAAAGTTGACTAACTGGGTATTTTTGAAACACACATTGACGGACAATATGCCCGAATCAATCGCCTTAGGTTTGATCTCATAGCAATCTTGTTTCTTGGACACTGAATACTGTGACCAAGTCGCATCGTCGCGGTGGACGAGCAATGCGATGGGAGATGCATTGATTGCTTCAGCAAAATCCATGATGACCACCTCTTCGGCGAAAGGATTGTAGATCCACAAATCTTTACCATCAGCGACAATCTGCGATTCATCGGGCTGGGTTAAATGCCAATAAAATTGATTCGGATACGCTAAGGCAAAAATGCCAGACCCTGTTTGAATAACCTTTTTATTGACATCTGTTACGGTTTGTTTGAAATCGGCTTTTAGTGACGCGGTACCAATCAATTTTTCCCTGAGCTGCTGCGCATCATCGGCAAACACAGCCGCGCTAAATAGCAAAGGTGAAGCTAACAACACAGCGCATAATCGTTTTTTCATTTTATTCCTTACCCTGTAAACCCTTGGGTGTATCAAAGCTACGCCTTAGCGCGGCTTAATAATGTTTTGGTGCTGGCGGCGCTAAGACTTCACGGTTACCGTTGTGGCCTTGAGCAGAAACAATACCTTGCGCTTCCATCTGTTCAATAATCCGTGCTGCACGGTTATAACCAATCTTAAATTTACGCTGTACGCTTGAAATCGAGCCGCGACGAGTTTCAGTCACAAAGGCAACTGCTTCATCGTATAACGGATCGTATTCTTCGTCTGATTCAGCGGTTTCACCAGGCAATAATACTTGTTCACCATCACTGGCACCGTTGAGGATTTCTTCGATATATTGCGGTTTGCCACGGGCGCACCAGTCGGCAACGACACGGTGAACTTCATGATCATCAACGAACGCACCATGAACACGATTCGGTACCGCAGTACCCGGTGGCAAAAATAACATGTCACCCATACCAAGCAAGGTTTCGGCACCCTGTTGATCTAAAATGGTGCGCGAATCGATACGCGATGACACTTGGAACGCCATACGTGTGGGAATGTTGGCTTTAATCAAGCCGGTAATCACATCCACTGACGGTCTTTGGGTTGCAAGAATTAAATGTATGCCTGCGGCACGCGCTTTTTGGGCAATACGGGCAATCAACTCTTCAACTTTTTTACCAACAATCATCATCATGTCAGCAAATTCATCGACCACGACAACAATCGATGGCAGCTTATCTAACGCAGGCGCTTCAGGCTCCATGCTGTCGGATGACTTCCACATAGGATCTAAAATCACTTCGCCATTGGCTTTCGCTTCGGCAATTTTAGCGTTATAGCCCTTGATGTTACGCACGCCCATCATAGACATCAGCTTGTAGCGACGTTCCATCTCGCCGACACACCAACGCAGCGCATTGGCAGCTTCTTTCATGTCGGTCACGACTTCACATAGCAAATGCGGAATGCCTTCATAGACAGACAATTCCAACATTTTGGGGTCGATCATGATAAAGCGTACATCTTCTGGGCCAGACTTATACAGTAAGCTGGTGATCATCACGTTTACACCCACAGACTTACCAGAGCCTGTAGTACCGGCTACCAATAAATGTGGCATTTTACCAAGATCAACAACAACTGGGTCACCGGCAATATCTTGACCTAACACCATAGTTAAGTTGGATTTACTCTCAGTAAAGGCAGCACAATCTAACACATCGCGCATAAACACGGTTTCGCGGAATTTATTGGGCAATTCAAGTCCGACATAAGCCTTACCCGGAATAACTTCAACCACGCGCACACTTTCAGCCAGTAATGAACGAGCTAAATCCTTTGATAGATTAGAGATTTTTGACGCTTTAACGCCCGGCGCTAATTCTAATTCAAAGCGTGTGATCACAGGACCTGGATACACACCCACTACATTGGCGATGATGTTGAAATCGGCCAATTTAAGCTCAACAAGGCGAGCGACTTGATCCAATTCCTCTGGGCTGATCGGATTCTTCTTACGGTCAGGTATGTCGAGCAAGTTAATACTCGGCAGAGGATCCATCGGTTTTTTCGGTGCGGGTTTGTCTTCTTGTCCTGGCAATACCACAATGCCATCGACAATTTTAGCTTTTTGATCTTGCTTATTACGCTGCGCTTGATTCACTGCACCTGTTGACACTTTAGTATCAAAATCAATGACATCATCATCGCTAAAACCTAGACTTTCATCGTCTTCATCTTCTGTAAATGCTTGACTGCTAAACACAGGCTCATTGTCATCATGATCGAATGAATGCGAATTTAAATCGGCATTGTCTTGCTCATCGGCATTTGAATGTTGAGGTTCAGCTAACCAAGGTGGCGCTTCAAAATTGCCATGGGCGGCCAAATCATCATTATCGATTTGTGGCTCAACCCGTTGTGCACTCTTACTTTTACTGCCATTCAAGCTCAGAATTTTTGCAAGCGCCGATAGTTTATTTTTTGGCGACGAATTATTCTCAGTTTCGGTAATAATACCTTCTGGTTCAATGACCATATCATCAGTGGCAGCATATAGCGTTGGGGTTATCTCAGCCCTACGACCAATATGACGCTCACGCACCTTAGGCTTTTCAACTATGGGGGGCTTTTCTAGCACATATTGGGATTCACGGCGCTGTTTAAACTTATCCACCACGGACATAAAACCACGGGTATCCTCGGTTTCATGCTCACGCTTCATCGCTTGCGGCAATAATTTTAACTTTTTATAAATCCAAATAGAGACTAAGCCGATTTTCTCGACCACAGTCAGCCAGCTAATCCCAGTCAACAGCGTAAAGCCTGAGCCCAAGAAACACAGCAGTAATAAGGTAGTGCCGAGTTTATTAAAATACGGCAACATAGCTTGACCGATCACATCACCCGCCACTCCGCCTGCCGAAAACTCGTAGATGTTGTTGGCATTCATACTCGCCAAAGCAGAAAATCCTAGAATGATCAGTAAAAATCCAATCAATCTCAGGGCCACTGAAAAGTAATCAATTTCAAGTAAATGATGGGCGCGCTTGAACAATAACCAACCCGTCGATGCGACAATGATTGGCATGATATAAGCCGTAACGCCGAAGAAATATAACAGAATATCGGCAATCCAAGCCCCTACTGCTCCGGTCCAGTTTTTAATATCGCCTTGAAAATGCGACTGACTCCAACCAGGATCAGACGGACTAAAACTCGTCAATGCGAGCAAAATATAAGTGGCGAGAACACAACAAATGATGAGTCCGCCTTCCAGCAGACGTTGCAGGCCAGTGAGCGTGCGTACACTATTTCCTTGAGACAAACGACGTAATCCATAAAAGTGAAAACAGGTGGGCTAACGATACCAGAATCCCACTAAATGTGGAGCACATTAGCCTGTTTTTCTATACAGAATTGGTCATGATTGGCAAAATTTAGTCTATTGAGGTGTTTTAGTGTGCTTTTGGGGAGGAATGAGTTATTACACAAACACTTCCGTTAACAAATTTGTTTAAAAATGCCACAAAAAGAAGCCCCTAAGTTAGCAAACTTAAGGGCAATACAAGGCTAATAGCAATAGGCGTTAAATGAGATGAACATATCGACGTTACTGATAAATAAGGGGCCTAAGCCCCTTATTGTAAAACCAAACAATCAGGGTAATTTAGATATCTGAGAGTAGATGATTTATCGCTACACGACTGGTGTGCTTAACTTCTTCCATCACAACATAAGTACGCGTGTCGGAAACAGAAGGTAATTTCAATAAAGTTTCACCTAACAAGCGACGATAAGCCGACATATCTGAAACACGAGTTTTCAGTAAGTAGTCAAAATCGCCTGAAACCAGATGACATTCTTGAATATCATCGAGTAGTTGCACTGCACGGTTAAACTTATCAAACACTTCGGGAGTATCACGGCTTAATGTGATTTCCACGAATACCAGTAGGGATGCACCCAAGAAATGAGGATTCACCAATGCGGTATAGCCATTGATGTAACCTTGCTTTTCGAGACGTTTTACTCTTTCTAAACACGGAGTTGGACTTAGTCCGACTCTTTTTGACAATTCCACATTTGAAATGCGGCCATCAAGTTGTAGTTCATTAAGAATGTTGCGATCGATGCGATCCAAGTCTTTTACAGGACTCTTTTTATTATATGCCATTTATTTAACCTTGCTTTATCACTAAAACAACATTTTATTCTACGTATGCCGAAAGTTCAGCAGCATAAACTGCGTCGCCGATACTATACTAGATATCCCTGAATTAATCACGTTCAGGTCACGATAAAATAACAATTATGCCCATTAAAAGTGGGATTTCAGGCAATTGAGGCTCAAAGATGATTATTGGTGTTCCCAAGGAAATTAAAAACCACGAATATCGTGTCGGTATGGTTCCTTCTAGTGTTCGCGAGTTGGCGATCAAAGGTCACGACGTTTTTGTTGAAACAAATGCAGGCATAGGTATTGGTTTTTCAGATCAAGATTATATTGATGCTGGCGCCACAATTTTAGCGACTGCTGCTGAAGTTTTTGCTAAAGCGCAGATGATTGTAAAAGTAAAAGAGCCTCAAGCAGTTGAACGCGCTATGTTGCGTCACGATCAGATTTTATTTACTTATCTGCATCTTGCTCCAGATTTACCGCAAACTGAAGATTTAATCAAAAGTGGTGCCGTATGTATCGCTTACGAAACTGTGACAGACGATCGTGGTGGCCTGCCTTTGCTTGCTCCTATGTCTGAAGTCGCTGGTCGTATGTCAATCCAAGCTGGCGCTATGGCGTTAGAGAAATCTTCTGGTGGCCGCGGTATGTTATTGGGCGGCGTACCGGGGGTTGAGCCTGCTAAAGTCGTCATTATCGGCGGCGGTATGGTTGGTACTAATGCAGCACAAGTGGCAGTTGGTATGGGTGCTGATGTTGTTGTGCTTGATCGCAGTATTGATGCTCTACGTCGTTTAAATGTGCAATTCGGTTCTGCTGTAAAAGCCATTTACTCAACTGCGGATGCAATTGAACGTCATGTTATTGAGGCCGATCTTGTGATCGGTGGTGTACTAATTCCTGGTGCTGCGGCGCCAAAATTGGTTACTCGTAGCATGATTTCACGTATGAAACCTGGCAGCGCTATCGTTGACGTGGCGATTGATCAAGGCGGTTGTGTTGAAACTTCACATGCCACTACTCACCAAGATCCGACCTACATCGTTGATGATGTTGTGCATTACTGTGTTGCAAATATGCCTGGTGCGGTCGCTCGCACTTCCACATTTGCGCTTAACAATGCAACCTTACCGTACATTCTCAAGTTAGCAAATTTAGGCTATAAAGAAGCGCTGTTGCAAGACAAGCATTTTCTTAATGGCTTAAACGTCATGCACGGTAAAGTGGTGTGTAAGGAAGTGGCTCACGCCCTAAACTTAGCGTTCACATCTCCTGCTACACTATTAGTATAAGTTTTTAATTAAATTAACTTTTTATGTGGATTTGAGCTAGCTTTACTTAGTATGTAATTCAAATCGGTCTCGATACAATTGAGGCCGATTTTTTATTGGGTAGAAATAGGCTCCACTGCGATCGCACCATCATATTTATACAAGTTCATCCCGTGCTTCATTTCGTGGTTCACACTTAAGCTATTTATTCACAGTAAAGTAAAACTGACACTCTCCATACTAAAACGGATGGACTCGATTAGTGCAATCTAAAAGAATCGCCCTCCAACACTTTACCCCCACAGGTAAATTCCCTACAATCCTTGCAATTTGCTAAAGGCACGGAGATAAAAATGAGCCAGGTCAGACATTGTAACTTATTGATTTTGGGTTCAGGCCCAGCAGGATATACCGCAGCCGTTTATGCTGCGCGTGCGAATTTAAAACCTGTGATGATCACAGGTATGCAACAAGGTGGTCAATTAACCACGACGACTGAAGTTGAAAACTGGCCAGGCGATGCGGACGACTTAACAGGTCCAGCCTTGATGGAACGTATGCAGAAGCATGCTGAAAAGTTCGATACTGAAATCTTGTTCGATCATATCAACGAAGTGACCCTTACCGAGCGCCCTTTCCGTTTGAAAGGCGATAACGGCGAGTACACCTGTGATGCGCTGATCATCGCAACTGGCGCTTCAGCCCGTTACTTAGGGTTAGAGTCAGAAGAAGCTTTCAAAGGTCGCGGTGTATCAGCCTGTGCAACCTGTGATGGCTTCTTCTATCGCAATCAAAAAGTCGCAGTGATCGGTGGCGGCAACACCGCCGTTGAAGAAGCACTGTACTTAAGCAATATTGCTGCTGAAGTTCACCTCATCCATCGCCGTGACACCTTCCGTTCAGAAAAAATCTTGATCGACCGTCTGATGGACAAAGTCGCCAATGGCAACATAATCCTTCACTTAGATCAAACCATGGATGAAGTTGTTGGTGATGCCATGGGTGTGACAGGTCTGAAGATGAAGAGCACTAAAGATAGCTCGATCACTGACTTAGCCGTTGCTGGTGTGTTCGTCGCTATTGGTCACAGCCCTAATACCGGTATTTTTGAAGGCCAGTTGGAAATGAACCACGGTTATTTAAAAGTTCAGAGTGGCTTGCAAGGTAACGCCACGCAAACCAGTATCGAAGGTGTTTATGCCTGTGGTGATGTGATGGACCAACATTATCGTCAAGCCATTACTTCTGCCGGCACAGGCTGTATGGCCGCACTCGATGCAGAGCGTTATTTAGACGCTAAAAAGTAACTAGACTCGATTTTTCAACGAATAGCAGGCTTAGCCTGCTATTTTTTTAGGTCAAAATTGTTAAGCAATAGCAAAAATTTTTGCGGGCTGTGCCAATCGACATTGTTCACGCACTCACATGTCTTTCCTTTGCGATTATTAATTCCGCACCACTTAGATAGTACTTATATAAGTTCTTAGGTAAGTAAAATCATTTCGTTAAGCCAAAAATGGCGCACAAAAAAAGGGACCAAATGGTCCCTTCTCTACAGCAACAAACTAATTTCTTAGTTTAACGCTTCTTTTGCTTTTTCAACTAAAGTTGCAAATACAACTTTGTCGAATACAGCGATGTCAGCCAAAATCTTACGATCGATTTCGATAGACGCCTTTTTCAGACCGTTGATGAAACGGCTGTAAGACAGACCATTTTGACGAGCAGCAGCATTAATACGTGCAATCCAAAGTTGACGGAATTGACGTTTTTTCTGACGACGGTCACGGTAAGCATATTGACCAGCTTTAGTTACTGCTTGAACAGCAACACGGTAAGTACGGCTACGAGCGCCATAATAACCTTTAGCTAGTTTTAAAACTTTCTTGTGACGAGCACGAGCGGTTACACCACGCTTAACTCTTGGCATTTTCTAATCTCCTAAATTAAGCGTAAGGTAATTGACGCGCGATTGCTGGAACGTCAGCTTTTGATACTAAACATTTTGCACGTAAGTGACGTTTACGTTTAGTGCTTTTTTTCGTCAAAATGTGACGTAAGTGTGCTTGCTTGCGCTTGAAACCATTAGCGGTTTTCTTAAAACGCTTCGCTACACCCTTGTCTGTTTTCATTTTAGGCATTTCTAAAACTCCGCATTGGGATGTTTAATAAAAAGCAAGGCGAGCAAAGGCCATAGACCTTTGCTACTTTAAGTTTTGCCCTACTTATTTCTTTTTAGGCGCTAGCACCATAATTGCTTGTCGGCCTTCCATTTTCGGGAAAGATTCAACAACCGCATACTCGTCCAAATCAGCCTTGATACGGTTCAATAGATCCATACCCAGGTTTTGGTGTGCCATTTCGCGACCTCGGAAACGAAGCGTAATCTTCGCTTTGTCCCCGTCTTCCAGAAAACGTATCAGGTTGCGTAGTTTTACCTGATAGTCGTTTTCGTCAGTTCCAGGACGGAATTTAATTTCCTTGACCTGAACCTGCTTTTGCTTCTTCTTTTGTTCCTTGGCTGACTTAGCCTTATCAAAAAGGAACTTACCGTAGTCCATAATGCGACATACTGGAGGTTCAGCATTTGGGCTGATTTCTACTAGGTCTACACCTGCTTCATCTGCCAAATTCTGAGCATCTCTGATGCTTACCACACCAATAGCTTCACCATCAATGCCTGTTAAGCGTACTTCTGGTACACCTGTGATTTCTTCATTGATTCTATTAGGGGCCGGCTGACGCCCTGCTGTTTTTTTGATCTTTATGACCTATTCCTCCAACAATTTGAGACTACGGAGCGAAATCTGTTGATGGATTTTAGTGGCGAAATCTTCAAGTCGCATCTTACCTAAATCGATACCATCACGGGTACGCACCGCTACTTCCTTATTTTCCATTTCTTGATCGCCAACGACCAACAAATAAGGGACACGCCTTAAGGTGTGCTCGCGTATTTTAAAGCCTATTTTCTCATTCCTCAAGTCAAAAGACGCTCGAATACCTTGTTCTTTGAAGAATTTTACGACTTCTTCAACATAATCAGCCTGTTTATCGGTGATATTCATCACGACAACTTGCATTGGGGCTAACCAAGTTGGGAAACGTCCTGCATATTCTTCTATCAAGATACCCAAGAATCGTTCCAAAGAGCCTAAAATAGCACGATGGATCATCACTGGGGTCTGACGGCTGTTATCTTCGGCAACGTAAGTTGCACCAAGACGGCTTGGCAACGCATAATCGAGCTGCACAGTACCACATTGCCACGCTCGGTCCAAACAATCGTGTAAAGTAAATTCGATTTTGGGTCCGTAGAACGCACCTTCGCCAGGCAAAATAGTGAATTCAATATTATTGGCACGCAGAGCTTGCTTAAGTGCTTCTTCCGCTCTGTCCCACATCGCATCGTCACCGATACGTTTCTCTGGGCGAGTCGACAGTTTTACTACGATATTTTCAAAGCCGAAGGTAGCGTAAGTATCGTAAACCATCTGGATACAGGCACTCACTTCCTCTTGAACTTGGCTGTCAGTACAGAAAATATGGGCGTCATCTTGCGTAAAGCCACGTACACGCATTAATCCGTGTAACGAGCCTGAAGGTTCATTACGGTGACAGCAACCAAATTCAGCCATACGCAATGGCAGATCGCGGTAAGATTTTAACCCTTGGTTGAAGATCTGCACGTGGCCTGGGCAGTTCATTGGCTTGATGGCGTATTCGCGATTTTCGCTGCTGGTCGTGAACATGGCTTCTGAGTATTTATCCCAGTGACCAGAACGTTCCCACAACACGCGGTCCATCATTAATGGGCCTTTTACTTCTTGGTAAGTGTATTGGTTTAGCTTACGGCGAATGAATCTTTCTAATTCGAGGAAGATGCTCCAACCGTCATTATGCCAAAACACCATACCCGGTGCTTCTTCTTGCATGTGATACAAGTCGAGCTGCTTACCGATTTTACGGTGGTCACGCTTAGCCGCTTCTTCAAGACGGGTTAAGTGTGTGCTCAGGGCTTTTTTGTCGGCCCAAGCGGTACCATAGATACGTTGCAACATCTTGTTTTCTGAGTTGCCACGCCAGTAAGCGCCGGCAATGCTCATTAATTTAAAATGCTGGCAGAAACGCATGTTAGGTACGTGCGGTCCACGACACATGTCAGTGTATTCTTCGTGATGATACAGCGCAGGCGTCGCGTCTTTGCTGATGTTCTCATCCAGAATGGCAATCTTATAATCTTCACCGCGCGCAGCGAATGTATCACGGGCTTCTTGCCAGCTAACGACACGTTTTACTACGTCATAGTTGGTTTTTGCCAGTTGAAGCATGCGCTTTTCTAATGCGTCGATGTCATCTTGAGTCAACTTGTGCTCAAGGTCGATATCATAGTAGAAGCCATTATCGATAACAGGACCAATCGCCATCTTGGTTTCTGGCCACATTTGCTTAATCGCGTGACCTAATAAATGCGCACAAGAATGGCGAAGAATTTCAACACCTTCTTCGTCTTTGGCGGTAATGATTGATAGCTCAGCATCGGTTTCAATGAGATCGCAAGCATCTTTTAATTCGCCATTAACGCGGCCAGCGATACAAGCTTTCGCTAAACCAGGGCCAATATCGGCGGCAACATCGAGGGTCGATACAGCATGAGCAAACTCGCGTTTGCTACCATCGGGAAGTGTAATTACAGGCATGAAATGTCCTTTCCAGTGGTGACCCACACGTAGGGCCACTTGGTTTTAGTTAATGTAAGAGAAATGCTCGCTAGGTTAAGACAGTACAGGAGTCTTAGCCGCCTTGCGTAGCAGGGCGTTTATTCTAAGGGATTGTAGCTAAAAGGCGCAAGCATATTGACCAGAATTGGGATTGGAAACAAAAAGCAAATTCATGATTTTGCAGTGTCTTGGTAACTTCTTGGTCATCTAACTCCCCTATTCTAGCGCCAGTTTATTGGGCATCACTGAAAACATGACAAGGGAGTTGATATGTTGAACTGCATTCTACTGGCTGTAACACTCACGCACACTGCAACCGCTTTACCTGAGCCGCAGGTGAAAATTACAAGCAAATCTTTGATTGATACTCAAGTGTTACTCGTTGATATTAAAAGTGAACTTGAGCAACAGATGCAGCGTTTAACGCTGGATATTACCCAAGATGCCCGCGATGGCGTGTTACACAGCAGTGAAATGGAGGGGTTAGTGACGGTAAAGGACTAGTTTTTAGAAGAGATAATGATCCAACAAGAAAATATTTAACCAGAAGGTCTATCATGCTGCGTTTTGAGACCGACTTCATCTAAATCAGTGCACTGCACTCTGCTGTATACTCAAATAGGAAGCACATAAAGCGCACTCAGGTTTCGAATATCGACAAAGCGCAGACAATATAAGCGATAAGCGTACGAAGTATGAGATGCGTTGATTGAGCAGAGCGATTCGCTCTATTGGCGATAAGGAGTTGCACCATGAGAGTCATGAACAAAGTTATTGCTTGTCCCCACTGCGGGCACCATCAAGATATCAGTATCGATGCCAGCTGTGGAGACCAAGATTATTACGATGACTGCCGAATTTGTTGTAATCCGATTCACTTACGCTTACACATCGATGAATCGAGACGGACGGTTGAGCTGTATATCGATTCAGACGACGAGCAAATCTATTAAACGAGATTGCACTACACGCTGCGATGTCACAAAACTAACGTGCTTGTTCGTTAAAACGCCTGGCCAGCACGCGCTCGACTGTGTCGACGATAATTTGTGTTTGGCTGTCGATCTCAATATTGAGTTCATCACCCACTTTATACTGACTTAAATTGGTCAGTTTTAGGGTTTCAGGAATTAAGTGCAACTTAAAACCGGAGTCACTCACCTCGCCAACCGTTAAACTACAGCCATTAACACCAACAAAACCTTTATAAAAAATGTAATCCATCCATTTAGGCTCAATGCCCAGTGTCAGATCATAATGCTGTTCTGTATGGCTAATATCGATGACTTTGGCCTTAGTATGGATATGGCCAGAGAGAATGTGCCCACCAATTTCACTACCAAAAGTTAACGAACGCTCAACATTAACGCTTTGACCTATAGACAAATTAGTCAGATTCGTCAGTCGCAAGGTCTCTTCCACTACGTCGAAAAATACCCTATCATCAACGACCTGAGTCACAGTAAGACATACCCCGTTATTTGCCACACTTGCACCTATCGCAAGTCCCTCATGCAAATCAGGTTCGAACGCTACCTCAAGGGTATTTAGGCCATCTTTCTTATGTATTGCAACCACCTCGCAGGTGGCTTGAACTATACCTGTAAACATTTTCTGCTCGCTTAATCGTTAAAGGCTGTATTTATGAATCATTCAGGCTATCAAGCCAAACGTTTAATCCAACTGGCGCTGCCGGTACTGATAGCTCAGGTCACTCAGACCATGATGGGCTTTATTGATACCGTTATGGCGGGCCGTGTTAGCGCGGTTGATATGGCCGCTGTTGCGGTCGGCACTAGCCTTTGGTTACCCGCTATTCTTTTCGTCCAAGGTTTACTGATGGCTTTTACGCCTTTGTTTGCCCACTACAATGGAGCGAATAATCAAAAAGCCATCCAACCTTTGGCCTTTCAAGGTGCCTATCTTGCCATCATTGGCGGCATTGGCGTGATGGTTTTCCTCGCATCTGCGCCCTTTGTGCTTAGCCATATGGATTTAGAACCCGAATTATACCGCTTAACCATAGGATATCTCGACGGTATTTTATGGGGCGCACCCGCATTTGTGCTTTATCAAGTGCTACGTGGCTGCAGTGAAGGTATATCCTATACCTTACCGACCATGGTCATTGGTTTTGTCGGTCTAGCCGTAAATATCCCCGCTAACTATATTTTTATTTATGGACACTTTGGCGTACCGGCCATGGGCGGCGCAGGCTGTGGTATCGCCACTGCTCTCGTATTCTGGGCCATGCTAGTTGCCATGACCATTTACATGCAGTTGCATAAAAAATTCGCGGCTTTAGCTCCCTTCAGTAAATTTCATCGCCCAGATTTTGAAACGATGAAGAAAATGACCAAACTCGGCATGCCGATAGCAATGGCGCTGTTTTTTGAAGTGAGTTTATTTGCCATCATAGCGCTATTACTCGCGCCACTTGGCGCAACAGTGGTCGCAAGTCACCAGATTGCGCTCAACTTTTCTGCCATCGTATTTATGCTGCCGTTATCTATCGGTATCGCAGTATCGATTCGGATTGGTTATTACTTAGGCCGTGATCGCGCTGATATTTCCGCGGTGGTCACTAAAGTGGGCTTATGGCTGGCACTATCCCTTGCTCTAACGACAGCGGTTTTGACCGTCTTATTTAGATTCCAAATTGCGAAACTTTATAATGGTGATCCTGAAGTGGTTGCCTTAGCCGGCAGCTTGATGTTGATGGCAGCCCTGTATCAATTATCTGATTCAGTTCAAGTGGTCGCAGCGGGTGCTCTTCGCGGTTATAAAGATACACGCAGCGCTTTTTATATCACGCTGTTTTCCTACTGGGGCATTGGTATGTCACTCGGTTATACCTTAGCTTATACGGACCATATCGTTCCCGCGATGGGTGCCCATGGATTCTGGGCAGGATTGATTGCGGGCTTGACCTCAGCAGCGCTGTTATTTTTCATTCGTCTGCGTTACATCCAAAAGCATGGCGTGCATTTGAGCCTTATTGAAGGTGACAGTGTTCACCATTGATTGCATTAATGGCGAGCGACAGTGCTCGCCTTTTGGTTTATCAGTTTGATTTCGATGCATTCTCTGAAGTAAAACGAATAAAAAATTGCGGTTTTATCGGCGGCATTGTTGAAACACTGGGCAAGTTGCACAGCAATTCACCATTTGACGACAAATTTGTTTTTTTTGCTTGCCAGCCCTGCGCTATGCCCCTAATATAGCGCTCGTTCCAAGGCGCAACGCTTTTGAATAGCTTGTTAAATTTTGCGATGCACCCGTAGCTCAGTTGGTTAGAGCACTACCTTGACATGGTAGGGGTCGGTGGTTCGAGTCCACTCGGGTGTACCATTTATTGCTTTAGTTCAAAACCTTATCACTTTGTAAATTATGTTACTCTGTGCCCAAACCAAATTTACGAATTCCTATCTTAAAAATATTCAAACAGACACATCATTTCAAGCACTCAATAAATTGATATGTTTATACGCCGGAAAAAATCAAAACTAACATCATTGGTGCCCAAACTTGTGCCCATGTGCCCAAAGTAGTTTTTAGAAGTGATTTGCAGTGACCCCTACTCTGGATAGTAAATATATAACCTTTTCACATACCCTAGCCTAGAAAGTAACTTCTAAACCCGCACAATTATGAAGATGCTCAGAAGCAGGCTGCAAATGTACATAGGCAGCCAAATGATCAATGCGGGCTGAATCAGCTGTTGAAAGTCACGCTTATGAAAGCCAAGTACCTACGCAGTTTAGCAATCAACTCATCTAGTGTGGATTGCAAATCCTCAGGTGACACAGCTGGCAACCCCTTCAGAAATGGGGGTTGCGTGGAATTTCTGTATCCAGTTGCGATGACAGTTCAGGTAGTGCTTTGGTTTGAAAAAATAGGTTTTTGAACATAGTGAACCTCCGACACAATAGTGTGAAGGTTCAATCTGGTATTGCTGGCTAATTAGATTCAAAGTTTTGATATTTATTGTGCAGCCAACACGTTTTACGTTGCAGCAGCCATCTTGCTTTACTCGCCTAATACCTGCCAATACCCACCTTTTTTGGGGCCGTAAAAAGCTAGTTTGTTTTGTTGTTTCAACTTAGCGACAGCGCGTTCGATGGTGCTTGGCGATTTGCCTAGGTGAGCAGCAATCTCGGCTAAGGTTAAATTTGGCTGATTGGCTAACAAGCTCAAAATTTGCTCTGGGGTTTTTACCCGCGTTTCTACCTTCTTTTCTACCCGCGTTTTCTCAGATTCTACAGTCAGTTCTGTTTCTGTCGTGTTTTGTACTTCGTGTAGCGTCTTGGCAATTATCCCCAGCATAAACTCAATAAACGGAGCACAATCTGTTTTTGCGGTACTATTGCGGATTGCTTGGTAATACTCTGCTTGATACTGGTGAATTAAGCTTTCTACGGGGATGTCCATAAAGGCTGGTTGCCACTGGCTTAAAATCAATGTTTGCCATAGTCGCCCCATGCGGCCATTACCATCCGCAAAAGGGTGAATAAACTCAAATTCATAATGAAAGACACAACTGCTAATAAGTGCGGGTAAGTCTGTTTGTTTAAGCCAACCAAATAAGTCTTTCATTAACCGTGGCACTTGATCAGCGCCCGGCGCCATATGCACGATGGTATCGCCCGACATGACACCTACACCACCTTGTCGATATTGCCCCACATCTGTCAACAACCCTGCCATAAGCACTTGATGGGCATGCAATAAATCTTGCTCACGGCTATATTGCCATTTTGCTAGAAACTCATACGCTTTAAGTGCATTTTGTACTTCAAGCACCTCTTTGGGCGGTGCAATAATGTGCTTACCGTCCAAAATGGCAGTGATTTGCGCTTCGCTTAAAGTATTGCCCTCAATCGCCAACGAGCCTTGTACCGTACGGATCCGATTGGCGCGCCGAAGCCTGATCGCTTGTGTTTGCTCGATGCGCGCACTCAAGCGGCCAATGCTCTCACTGATCTCAGCGACCTGTTTTAAAATGGCCGGTGTAATACTGAACGGCGGGTTATAGGGCATCAGTTCACCTCAACAATCGTCGTATACTTTATCAATGCAACTCCAAAGCTGTTCAAGTAAATGATAAGAAGCTGAATGAGCTCATTAGGTATCGCCATAATATTTTATTTTTGCTGCCAAAATTGCTTATATCTGCCCGCCCACACCTTTAAACTTCTCAACAAAAGCGGCAATTTTCTGAAAAACCGTTTGCTTCTGGGTTCGGTACTGTGGGTTCAATGGGCTAAGTTTGGGCAGCGCCTCATTAAGTGCAGTGCCATTTTCAGAGGCGTACTCATGTTTGAGTGATGACGCAATATAGCGTTTGGCAGCATCGATATTGAGCTTTTCAGAGGCAATAATGGCATCGGCTTCACGCTTCTGCTCCGCCTGGGCGAATTTGAAGAAAGCGTCGATAATGCTGGCTTTGTCATTGATCTCATCTAGGTTTGTCTGGTTAATAAAATCAACCACCAAGCTCTCTTTCGCTCTATTGCCAAGGCTACCACGAATCATACGGCGGACTTCTTCAATCAAGCCTTCTTTGCTCTTGTTCTTCTTATTGTGATCAAAAATAAGTTCAAGAATATAATCGAGGTTTATTTCCTGAGATTTAAGCAAATCAATTTCAAAGACCACGTCGTCCCAGTCTACCGTTGACTTATCTTTGTCCTGACCTTCTTTATCGCGTCGCAACCAGTCGCGGGTATCGTTGTAGGTAGAGCGATAATCTTGAATAGCACGTTCGCTCGGCATATCGATGGTTTGCATTGCCTCGATGTCAGCATCGTCCAGATAGTACTTTGATTTGAACTCTTCAACAGCTTGTTCATCACTGGTATCTAGGCTTTGCAGTGCTTTTAATCCAGCAAACTCATCGTAGTTTTGTAAAATATTTTCTGCTTTGAGGTATTCACCAAATAGCTTGGCAAACTCTTTTTTATCTTGTTCTTTTTCAATATTTTCTGGATTTGGAAAGCGTTCTTGCAGCTCTTTGACGATATCAACAAAACCTCGACGCGCTTGGCCAGTAGCAATATCGTTAAAGCCTTCCATGTATTCTTTGTAGCTCTTCTCCAACACCACGTTTTTGGTGTTTTTGTCACCAAACAAGGTGATTGCATCAATGGTTGCCTGTTCCAAATCACGGAAGGTAACAATATTGCCAAAGGTCTTCGTCGCATCATAAATGCGGTTAGTGCGAGAAAACGCCTGCATCAAGCCGTGATAGCGCAAATTCTTGTCAACAAACAAGGTATTGAGCGTAGGCGCATCAAAGCCCGTTAAAAACATACCGACCACTATGAGCAGATCTATTTCTTGATTCTTCACGCGCTGGGCAAGGTCACGGTAGTAGTTCTGGAAGCCATTACTATCCACGCCATAGTTAGATTTAAACATGGCGTTGTAATCCGTAATCGCGGCGCTCAAAAACTCTTTCGCGCTGCTGTTCATCGCGCTAACTTCAAAACTCTCATCTAAAATATCACCAATGGCGTCCTGCTCTTCATTGGCTGCAAATGAGAAGATAGTCGCAATGCGCAGAAGTTTACTCGTGGGGCCATTCTCAGCCTCGGCCTGCAATATTTTGAAGGTTTCATAATAGGCTTTCGCCGCATCAACACTACTGACCGCAAACATGGCGTTAAACCCTTTAGCGCCAGAATAGGCTCGATGCGTTTTCTGGTTAAAATGGCTCAGAATATACTGCGAGATTTCACGAATGCGCATTGGATGTAAGAAGGCTTTCTTATTCTCAGCGGCACTAAGCTTCTTTTCATCCTGCTCAGTCTCAATGCTCTTAAATTGCGGATGAACATCGTTATAGTCCACTTTGAACTTGAGTACTTTTTCATCACGAATGGCGTCAGTGATCACATAAG